>JBLMWR010000916.1:0-6085 GCA_050257335.1 Deltaproteobacteria bacterium
ATGCCCGTGTCGTATTGAGTTCCCGACTGGCCGCTGGATGTCGTGGGGACGAGACAGTGGCCCCCGAAGGATAGGGGGGAGCAATTACCAGGATTGGACGTTTGACCCGTGTCGCCGCACAGCCCCGTCCAACTGACCGTCGGCGGCGACCCGCTGGAAGTGAGCTTGATCGAGACGGCCCCTTTGCTCCCGGACCAACCGTTGCCGTTCCAAGTCATTGGCAGATAAAGCGTCGGCGGACAGGCACCCGAAGGACCGCCGATGGTGTAACTCCCGGTCAGCGTTGTAGGGAAGCTGGGCGTGTTAGGGCAGTACTGGAGAAAGGGTTTATCTGAGGACATGATGATTCTCCTGAGAAAAGACCTCGAAGGTTTCGGGATCTGAGGTTTCCGGTTTTAGGACTCGTCCGTTTGCGGAGGCGGAAGTTTTCTCACTTCGCTCCCGCCCGGGTCCGGTAGGAGCGCAATGTCGGTGCCGTCCTGTGGGGAGACATTCCTGGTGAGTTGCGCAGGCAAGCGGAGCGATGGATTTCTGGTTGGTGGCAACCGAAGGCGCGCGTTGACCCTCGACCGCCGTCAGCCGTTGACATTCATGGATGCGGGAGACGACGTTCGTCTTCGAAACTCCCCGGACCTCGTCGACGCGGCAGGCTCGGTCGCCGTAGCTTTCGACTTCTCGGCCGACGATCTCCAAGGTCGTGCCTCCTTTCGCGAGGACATTGGAGCGAATCTGCGCCAGGAGCCGGTGCGGCGTGTCGTCGTCGAAGATCAGAATTTGGCGGCGCGCACGATCTCCGTGGCGACGCCAAAGGCGTGGGTACATGGGTCTCACCGCGAGGGGGAGCGACAGCTTGTTTTCAGGGGGGTCGGGACGAAGTCGTTTCTTTGTCCCCCCTTAAAGGAGCAATGAAATGAGCGACCGCGAACTTCCGCAAAATCCGGAAAGTTTTTTCGGAATTTATGAAAAAGTTTCAGATTCCAGAAATGATCGCTCTCGGCAGTGCCCCGTTGGATTCCCGGCGCGTTGCAGAGGATGGCGATCTTGAGTCGCCCTGGCGTGATCGAAGAATACGACTGCCGGACAAGGGCAGAGGTCGCCGATGGTCGACCAGTCGGCTTCGCGCAACCCTTTCTGGCGGCCGGGCATGCCGATCAGCAAGGGACGCTCCGTGAGCGATCGCAGGCTGCGGCAGGCACCTTGGGCGATTGCTGCCCCCCCGAATCAACCGTCGGAAAAGCACGTCGGTAGCTTCGAGCACCGCCTTATCCAGCTCTGGGACGGAGCCGTGCAGATCGACGTCTGAGTTCGGCCATCCACTTGTGGTTGACAGGATTTCCGGCGATGCCGGAGCTGTCACGGCATTCTTTGGCGGCCATCGCACCGTTCGGTTGCAGGATTGCTGCGTGGAATTTCGTGTTCAGAGGCTCGTACTTTTCGTCCGGCTGTGTTCCAGCAACGCCTCCCAGAGGGCGGGGATCGTGCGCCGGTGATCGCCGCAGATGGAGAAGCTTTGGCCCCCATCCTGAACGGTGCGGAGGAGGATCGTTTTCCAGGGGCGGTAGTAGTAGAGCGGCTCGTCTTTGGGGGCGGCGCCGTCGCGCCAATTGTCGGGGAGCGGGGCAAGATCGAAGACGGCCGACGTGAAACGGCGAATCTCGCCTCCCTCCTCCCGGACCACATTGCGGGCCATCGATAGGGCTTTGAGGTACACCTCTGGCCCCGTCACTGCCGAGCCGATGTTGAGGAAGACACCTCCCTCGAGATCCGTGATGCTTTGTGCCAAGATCAAGAAATCGGTGTAACTGACCTGACCGAGCGCAGCGCCGTCGCAGTTGGGCATGGCGTGAATGATGTCTCCCCCCACCGTGACGTGGCTGGTGACCGGCGTTCCCATCCGCCAGCCGGCCCCCGCCAGGCTCAAATCACGATGGGGGAATCGCTCCTCCTCGATGACTCTGCCAATGGCCTCGCCCAGCCCTTCGCCGCGCTCAGCCGCATCTCGAACGATCTCGTTGAGCCGGCTCGTTTCCTGCCATAGGCCGAACTGTCCAACCTTGATCCATTTGGCGACGTCTTCGCTCGTCCCCCCGACGAGGGCCAACTCGAAGTCGTGTATCAGCCCCGCCCCGTTCGTCGCCAAATGGGTGATCATCCGCCGCTCTATCAGATCAATCAAGAACCTCGAAAGTCCCAACTTGATCGGATGGCCACCAATGAAGACGATCACGGGGCGCCCCGTCTCGCGCGCCGTGCGAATGCGTTCGACCAGATCTAAAAAACCGGGAGCGTCGAATGGTTTCACCGCCGCATCAAGTCTCTGCACATCCTGCCAGTGGAGGTCGTGCCCTCTCTCGGCGAGTTCGCGGAGGTTGAGGGCTGACCGGTCGAAGAGGGGATAGCGGCTCATCGGGCGACTCCCCAATCGCCCGTGCCGTGTTCTCCGAAGAGAGCCCGCTCGGCGAGATGACAGAGGAGATGCTCGATAGCGAGATGTGCTTCCTGGATGTGCTGCGGGTTGTCGCTGGGGATGCAAATCGCGATGTCGACCAAGTCCTTCAGGCGCCCCCGGCGCCCGGTGAGGGCGATCAGGGCCATCCCCAGCGATTTGGCCGTCTCGACCGCGCGGATCACATTTTGCGAATTGCCGCTGGTGCTGATTCCCAGAAGGATGTCGCCGGACTTTCCCAGCGCCTGGACCTGCCGGGCAAAGATCCCTTCAAAGTCGAAATCATTGGCGTAGGCGGTGAGGAACGAGGTGTCGGTCGTCAGGGCGATCGCCGGGAGTCCGGGACGGGCGAAGTCGGCCGACAGCCGGCTCGTGAATTCGGCAGCCAGGTGCTGGCAGTCGGCCGCGCTCCCTCCATTGCCGCACAACAGCAGCTTGCCGGCATTCTGGATCGTCACGGCGATGGCGTCGGCGGCCGCGAGGATGGCGGGGATGCAGGTGTGGGCGGTCCGCTGCTTGACCCGGCTGCTGGCGTACAAATGCGAGGTGATCCTCTTCGTGCGTTGATCGACAAACGATGCCGACATGGCAATCTCCCCTGGTTTCGCAGCGCGGCGGAGGGGGCTTTTGAAATCCCCCTTTAAGGAGCAATGCATCGACTGGCTGAGAACTTCCGCGAAATCGGGGCAATATCGTGAATTTTTTAAAAAAAACCGGCGCGCTCCCCTGCTGCGCCCGCGACAAGCGGCCCGCCACCCGCAAAAATAGAGAAAATGCCGCGGCTGGGATGCGAAGGGATTGAGCGCAGCTCGGCTTGTATCATCGCGGGATCCCTCGTCCCCTGAAGATGCCGGTCCACGGAGGACAACCATGAACAACTCCGACGATCCGGAAGACTTCGACCCAACCGACGACGACCCGATTTCCCCGGAGGAAATGGCCGAACTCGATCGGCCGCTCCACGAAATCCTGGGAATCGAACCGAATTTCGCACCTGACGACCTGGCCCCTCCCGTCGATGAAGAGCGGCTTCTCGCGTTTGTCCGCGAGCAACTCCCGGCTGAGGAGCGAGAGGAGATCATCTGCCTGATTGCCAGCTTCCGCCCGTGGGTGCGGGGATGGGCGGAGGCGATGCGCCGCAGCATCGAGGAAGACGGTTTTCAAGAGTGACCGATCTTTTCCCCGTGGCAGGCGCGCTGGACCAGTTCCACTCCCTTCTGCCTGAGACGCGAGACGGCCGTCTGAGAAAGATCATAGGCCAGCGCCGTTTCGGCCTCCGTCCGCCCCGCGAGGAGGTCAATCATCGCCGCTTTCACTTTCGGATGCCCGATCTGGGAGACTGCCAGAACGACCTCGTCCCACTGCAGTTCGGTGAGTGTCGGTTGGCGAGCGGGGGGCAGGTCCTTCTCCTCGACCTGGTCTAGCGATTCCGGTTTCGGCCGACAGTATTTCCGCAAGACTTCCAGGGAGACGTTTCTGCACAGGGTGAAATACCAGCCGGAGAACCGCTTGATCCCCTGGTCATCGTAAGGGAGCGACCCCGCCGAGAGATTCTGGACCAGACGCAGCAACGTCTCTTGGAGTACTTCGGCGAATTCCGCGTGACGACTGGCGAACTGCTTGCGATAGCGCGTGACGGCACACCGGAGGCGCTTCATCGCGGCGGGATGCAAGATGACCTGAAAGCCCAATTGCCGTCGCGTCTCCGGAGTTGCCGTCTGCCGCATTTGTCCGAACAGTTCGTACAATTCGACCAATCCGGGGTCGAGTCCTCCAGGCACAGTCATCGGTCCCTCCCCCCGGATGCTTCCCGTCCGGGGCAACGTGGCCTCCAGCGTCGGGCTGGAGTCGAGCTGCGGACGCACGTATGTTCCGGGAGTCGGCGTTGGTTCCCCTCGGGAAGCTGCGCGGCTTCCCAAAGGTAATGAGGGACCTGTGCGTGGCAGGTTGTCTGAACCCGCTCGGCCCGCCGGTCGGAGCCGACCCTCGCCATCCTGGCGACCAGATCCAATTGTCGAAATGCTTAGCATGCTGAACACCAAAGTCCAGAGGAGGCGCGCATGTGCAGCGCATGCGATCGGCTTCGTGACGCACCCTTCCGTCCGGCGCGAAGACTCACGTCCGCCGAACGGTACCGGCGCCTACGACGGAACTAGAATCCAGCAGACTCCCTCACCTTTCCCGTCGCTGTAGAAATGAATCAGCGGAGTGAGGTGTTTCTGGTTGAGGGACTCGATGACGCCGCGGAGCCGGACTTTGGGGTCGCGGCCGGCGATGCGGGGGAGCGGATCGTCAATCCGGTCGGGCCAATGTTCTTCCTCGAACGACGCCAGGATGAGTTCCTGGGCTTTGGCCGGCCGGTGATAGCGCTTGACAACTTTCTCTCCAACCGTCAGGAGACGGCCGTCCCAGTGGGGCTTCACGGGCGCCGGCGATTCCGGCGTATTGCGGTTCCTCTTCGCGGGCGCCTCGCGGGACGTTTCCTCCGCGGTTCCTTTCGCGCAGATCGGCCGTGCAAAGGCGGCCCCGCTCTGTGAGAGAAAAAAGCAGGACCGTTTGTGGAACTTGAGCGTTTTGAAACGGCGGAAGGAGCGCTTCTCATCACCGGTCAGCGTCAGCTCGAGGGCGTGCTCCAGATGGTCTGCCGAGATCAGCCAGCGCAAGTGCGTGACCGACAGCCCGGCGTCGAGGAGCTGGCCGATTCCGACGGCAAAATCCTGTGGGTCGATTTGCGAGCCGGTGGCCCAATCGAAGGCTTCCAACAGGATTGTCAGACCGGCTCGCAACTGGCTGAACGGCAAAGGGGCCGAAGGCATCGATTCCCTTCGATGGAATGAGAACGGCCCAAAGCGCAGCGGTGTCGCGTCGGAAAGAGTTGCGAGCTGTCCACGCGCCCGAGGGGTGGTTTCGCGCTCGCTATCGTAGATAACGTAAAAGAAGTGAGCGAACTTCCTGACGAATTTGTAAGGATCGCCGAATGGAGGCGAAGCACTCACGACTGCATGTCCCGGGCCGGAATCAATGGGCGACCTCGACACTTGGGCGTGTCGAACGGCCGGGTGCATCAGGTTCGAAGACCCCAAGCCGGTGGTCTTGCCGTAGTGGTTTTCGACTACGCGGCCAAGAACGTGCGGCGCGTGGCCCCCCATCGCGGCCGCGTGCTCTTTGTCAAATTGCCAAACGCACATATAAAGAAGCAGGGAGATCATGGTCAAAGTCTTCCATTGAAAGTGGTGAGTCGGACTCGTGAGGGAACGCCGAGGAACAGTTCATGCCGCCGTTGCGGGAGGCGTTGGTGGAGCAGGGCCGGCGATGGTCACCACATGGCCTGCCGGAACCGTGGGAAGACTTGGCGAAGCGGCGGCCGCAGAGCCAGCCGGCGGCGGGGTTGCCGGCTGAGTGGGCGGAGGCGTGCTCGGCGGTTGGGGCGTCGATTGCACCGCTTGGGCTGCCGCTGCCACCAGGGGGACCAAGTGCCCCAGATTGGCGCTGTTCAGGACGCTGGCGATGTTCGCCAGTGCCGGGTTCGCAGCCACCTGCGGCAGAAGCTGTAGCGTCGGCAGCGTCGGGAGCTGCAGGCCGTTCTGAGCGATGGGGCCGAACAAGGGGCTGGCACTGAGGACGGCCTGCGCGTCGGCG
>JBLMWR010000917.1:0-2544 GCA_050257335.1 Deltaproteobacteria bacterium
GCTCTCATCGTCGCTTTTCGTTCGCGTTCTTTTTCGCGTCTTTCGTGGTTCTTTATTCTTCATTCCGCGGCGGGCGGCGGCGGTTCCGTTTTTTGCCGGACTGGATCCGTTTCGCCTCGAGCCGGCGCTTATGGGAACCTCGGGTCGGCTTCGTGGGACGCCGCGGGACGGGCTTGTGCGTCACCGCCAGCAGCATTTCACGGAGCCGTGCGAGGCAATCTTCGACGTTGCGTTTCTGATCGCGCGAGCGCTGGCTGGTCAGGATCAGCGCGCCTTCGGTCGTCAGCCGCGAGGCGTATCGGGCCAGGAACCGCGCGCGGACGTCTTCGGGGAGGCTCGGGCTGGCCGTCGGCGACCAGCGCAGCACGGCCTTGCTGCTGACCTTGTTGACATTCTGCCCCCCGGGGCCGGAGCTGCGCGCAAAGGTGAATTCGAATTCGCCGTCAGGGATTTGAATGGCAGGAGTGATGGTGAGCATGGTGCCGGCGCCGTCAGGTGATGCGAAGGTTCGGAGGCCCCCCCTGACATCGAGGATAGAGGATTGGTTCGCCGTGGTCGAGGATGGTTCGGGACTTCGGTGCCTCAGTTTCACCAGAGAGCCGACAACGGAAGAAGAAGGCTGCCACGGGGTCCAGATGGGAAGCCGCCCGGTTGGTGCCTCGCCCCAACTCCCCGGAATTCACCGGCGCTGCCAGGCGAGCCATTTTTTGAAAAGGGACTTCACCCACGGAGTGAGCCGGGTGCGGTTGTAAGCGTCGGCGATGCGCTTCATTGCTTCGGATTGCGTGGGATAGGGATGAATCGTGCGGGCCAGGGTTTTCAGCCCCACGCCGGCCGTCATCGCCAGCGTCACTTCCGAAACCATCTCGCCCGCGTGGGCGGCGACGATCGTCGCGCCGGCGATGCGGTCGGTTCCCCGGCGGACGTGAATCTTCACAAAGCCCTCCGTCTGGCTGTCGAGAACGGCCCGATCGACGTCCCCCAGTTCCTGCACGAACGTGTCGATGGCGATGCCCCGTTCCGCCGCGTCGCGCTCCGAGAGCCCCACGTGGGCAATCTCCGGGTCGGTGTACGTGCACCACGGAATTGTCAGCCGGCTCGCCCTGGCCCGGCCCGGAAAGAGCGCGTTCTGGATCACGAGCCGGGCCATGGCGTCGGCGGCGTGAGTGAATTTGAACCGCGAGCACACGTCGCCTGCCGCGAAGACGCGCGGGTTCGTCGTCCGCAGATGGTCGTCGACGACCACGCCCTTGCGCGTGTCGCAGCGGATGCCGGCTGCCTCGAGGCCGAGCCCTTCCACGTTGGGGGCCCGACCGGCGCCGACGAGGACCTGATCGACGACCAGCTCCCGCGGCTTTCCGGAACACTCGATTTGCAGCGTCTTTTCCGCACCAGCGGCCGTCACGCGCAGGATCCGCGTATTCGGCGAGAATGCGACGCCGTCGCGGCGGAGGGCCTCCTCGACGCGCCGCGCGGCATCGCCATCCTCGCGGGAGAGGATCTGCGTCCCGCGTGCGATGACCGTGACCTGCGCGCCGAATCTCGCGAAGGCTTGTGCCAGTTCGCAGCCGATCGGGCCGGAGCCGATCACCGCCAGCCGCCGGGGAAGCTCGGTGAGCGAAAAGACCGTTTCGTTCGTCAGGAAACCGGCCTCGGCCAGGCCCGGAATGTCCGGCTGCACCGCGCGGGCCCCGGTGGCGACGACCGCCTTGCGGAAGCGGAGCGTCGCTTCGCCGACGGCGATCGTGTCGGGCCCGGTAAAGAGTCCTTCACCCAGAAAGACGTCCACCCCCTGCGAGCGATACCTTTCGGCCGAGTCGTTGGGGCTGATTGACGCGCGCAGCCGCCGCATCCGCTCCATCACGGCGGCGAAATCGACCGTTACGCCCGCGGGAACGCCGACCCCGAATTCCCCGGCATTTCGAACCGCAGCACAAACCCGCGCGGCGCGGAGCAGCGCCTTTGACGGGACACAGCCGACATTGAGGCAGTCTCCCCCCATCAGCTCCCGTTCGATCAGGGCGACTTTGGCCCCCAGCCCGGCCGCGCCGATCGCCGAGATGAGCCCCGCCGTGCCGGCCCCGATCACCACGAGGTTGTAGCGTTCCGCGGGAGTCGGATTGGCCCAGTCCGGCGGATGGACGTTGGCCACGAGCCGGCGGTTGAATTCGTCGTCCGGCAGGACGTGGATGGGTTGAGGCATGGCTGTTTCTTACGCTGAAAGCGTCCCACTCGCCAGCCCAAGGTTGTTCGCCCCTGGTCCGACGACCTTGAGTAATCATTGCGACGCGGAGCCCCGGAGGGGCGAAATACTTTAGCCAGTGGCTTCCGCCACTGGTCTAGTGCTTTGTCAAAGATAAAAGTTAGGTTGTAGCCACGCTCGCCAGAGCGTGGGAAAGCACCGAATACAGACTCATCCCCCACGCTCTGGCGAGCGTGGCTACCCGAGAATCAAGGTTTGACAAAGCACTAGTCGTGGAGAGGCGAAAGCCGCGGAGGGGCGGCATACCGCAACGACGACCGTCGCAGCCGGACTTGCTTCAG
>JBLMWR010000918.1:0-20558 GCA_050257335.1 Deltaproteobacteria bacterium
GTTGATGACCCGGACATCGGCGGCGACCGAGAGCATGCGGCACCCCTTTTCGACGCACATCGTCGCATAGTCGGGATTGACCGGCACGACCCCCCACGGTTTTTTGTGCCGGGCGCAGGCCGCCGAAATGCGGTCGATCGCACCCAGGCACTTCGGATTCATAAAATCCCCGATCACGCCCAGATTCTGGCTCATGTCGGCCGGGCCCAGAAACAAGAGATCGACTCCGTCGACGGCGGCGATCTGTTCGACCTGGTCGAGCGCTTCGGCAGTCTCGATCTGAATCGCCACGAATGATTCGCGATTGGACTGTTCGGCGAACTTTGCGGGGGGGATTGTCGCAAAGCGCGCGTCCCAGCCGGCGGTATTCAGCCCCCGATAGCCGCGCGGATGGAACTTGGCCCACTGGACCAGCTGTTCAGCCTCGGCCGCCGAACGCACCTGGGCGGCCATGACCCCGCCGGCACCGGCTTCCAGCGCGCGGGTCACGACGGCGTAGTCGGTGGCGGCCAGCCGGACGAAGCTGTCCATCCCCTGGCTGCGGCAGGCGAGGGTCCCGATTTCGAGCTTTTCCGTAGGGTAATCCATGTGTTCCATATCGAACCAGACGGCCTGAAAGCCCCCATGAACCCCAAGCATCTGAATCAAATTATGGTGCACGATCCGTCCGACCGCCCCCACCATCAGGATCTCCCCCCGTCCCAGCCGCTGTTTGATCGTTTCCACGATGCTCTCTTCCCGGTTGTTGTGTAGAATGGTGTCGCCCGTTTTCCAGAATAAACTGTAGTGTGGCGCACAGCGCGAACGAAGTCCAGTCTTAGACGGTCTCCAACGATGACGCTCCCGATGACTGAACCAACCCAACCGCCGGCTCCCCCTGGGCACAAGCGGCTGCCGCCGCTGGTTTGGCGCCTCATCGGCCTGGGAGTCCTGGGGCTGGCGGCGATCGGATCGGCGTGGTTCTACAGGTATCTGTGGTACGCGCGCCCTGTCGGCAAGGGGCCCGCCGGCCCGGCCGTCCCCGCCGAGCGCTTCGCCGACGACCGCAGCACATGGAGCGACCGAACAGTCCTGCTTCTGGGGATCGGCGACAGCGTCACCGCCGGGTTCGGCGTGTCGCCGGGAACGGGTTACTTCGACAGGCTGGTGGCCAATCCGCAAAACGAATTCCCGGACATGGAGGGGAAGTGTCTCTCGAAAGTGCTTCCCAATCTGATTCAAAGGAATCTGGCCGAGCACGGGTCCAGTTCGCTCGGATGCCTGGAACGCCAGATCGCCAAGATCGACGTCCAGGACGAGGACACGTTCGGCGTCATCGTGCTGACGATTGGGGGAAACGACATCATTCACGATTACGGTCGCGATCCGCCCAGGGAAGGGGCCATGTACGGCGCGACTCTGGAACAGGCGATCCCCTGGATCGAGAGCTTCCGGACGCGGCTGGACACGATCATCGACCAGATCGAAACAAAATTTCCCGGTGGCTGCGAATTCTTCATCGCCAACGTTTACGACCCGACCGACGGGGTGGGAGACACCGAGAATGCCGGGCTGCCGCGCTGGCCGGACGGCCTGCGGATTCTCGAGATGTACAACACGATCATCGCCGCGGCTGCCGAGAAGCGCAAGAACGCGGAGCTGGTCGACGTGCACGGTCTGTTTCTGGGTCATGGTATCCACTGCCTGAAGTTCTGGCAGCCGCATTACGATGCGCGGGACCCGCATTATTGGTACGGGGAAAACCTCGAGGACCCCAACGACCGGGGCTGCGACGCACTTCGCCGGTTGTTTCTGAAGGAAATGACCCGGGTGCTGCCGCCGCTGCTGGAAGATGGTGACTGACGATCAAACGCCGAATGACGAGATCCGAATGTCCAGGCAAATCCAAAGTCCGAAATCCGAAATTCGAAATCCCGGCGGCTCGTCCGGCGGGGTGCCACCGACGGACGGATTTCAGGTCGCCGATTTTTACGCGCTCGACGAGCTCCTTTCGCCGGAAGATATCGAGATTCGCAGCCGCGTCCGGAGCTGGGTCGAGACGCGCTATCTCCCGGTGATTGCCGAGCATTATGAAAAGGCAACCTTTCCCCTGACGATTGGCCGCGAAATCGGGGCGTTCGGGGCGTTCGGCGGAAATATCCACGGGTACGGCTGCGCGGGCTTAAGCGCCCTCCAGTACGGACTGATCATGCAGGAGCTGGAACGGGGAGACAGCGGCCTGAGAACCTTCGCCTCGGTCCAGGGGGCGCTGGCCATGAATGCGATCCATAGTTTCGGGTCGGAAGAGCAAAAGCAGCGATGGCTCCCGCCGATGGCCCGGGGCGAAAAGCTCGGCTGCTTCGGTCTCACCGAGCCCGATTACGGCTCGAACCCTGCCGGGATGCTCACGACGGCGAAAAAAACGCCAACCGGGTACGTGCTGAACGGCAAGAAGATGTGGATCGGGCTGGGGACGATTGCCGACGTGGCGGTCGTGTGGGCCAAGGTAGACGGCGAACCGGAGGTTGATCCGCAGAGCCCCGCCGCGATTCGCGGCTTTCTGGTCGAAAAGGGAACGCCGGGATTTTCCGCGGAGCTGATCGAAGGCAAATTATCGCTGCGCGCCGCGAACACCAGCCGGCTGGCCTTCGCCAATTGCGCGGTCCCCGCCGACAACCTGCTCCCGGCCTCGCAGGGGCTCAAGTCGCCGCTGCAATGCCTGAACCACGCCCGCTACGGCATCGCGTGGGGCGTGCTGGGGGCGGCAATGGCCTGTTTTGAAGAGGCCCGCCAGTACGCCGGCCGGCGGATCCAGTTCGGGAAGCCGATCGCAGGCTTCCAACTGGTCCAACGGAAACTCGCTTTGATGGCGACGGAGGTCACGAAGGCGCAGCTTCTGGCGTGGCGGCTGGCGCAGCTCAAAGACGCCGGCAAAGCGACCTTCGTCCAGATTTCGATGGCCAAGCGCAACAACGTCGCCATGGCCCTCGAAATCGCCCGCACGGCCCGCGACATCCTCGGCGGGGTCGGCATCCTTGACGAGCACCAGTGCTTCAGGCACTTGTGCAATCTCGAAAGCGTCAAAACCTACGAGGGGACCGACGACATGCACCTGCTCATTCTCGGGGAGAAGATCACCGGGATTTCGGCGTTTGAGTAATGTCGTCGTCTCGTCCACCACGACGCCCGTTTACTTCGCTTCATCTTCGTCGCCCGGAGGAGCAGCTTCGGGGACTTCCCGGCCGCCGGTGCTCGAGCCGGCCTGTTCATCTTCGGCGCCCGGCTTATCGGCACCGGCGCTGCTGCTGCCCGATTTCGCGCCGGCTGTGTCGCCGCTCTTGATCGACCCGCCGCCGTTCACCGCCGGCGAAGCCGAGCCGGAGGAGGGCTTGGACGGTGTCGAAGACGTTTCGCCGCAGCCGGCGAACCACAGCGCCGCGCCTCCCAGCATCAGGCCCGAGAGGCACTTTTTTAAATTCGTTGAGAAACGCATGAGATAGACCTTTTCAGACAGACTTTCAGCTTTGTAAAACCAGAAATCCGGACCCGATCGACGCATCGGTCGCACCACATAAGATCCGGCGGTTGGGCGATTTATTCCCGCAGAATATTAGAAAGAGTCAACGGAGTGTTTGCAACCTACGGGTTGGCCCTCTGGAGGAAGGAATCGTGCGGCGATGAAAGTGCAACAGCTTCTGGCGCATCATGGCATCAAGGAAAATCCTTTCGGACAGGAAGACGCCCAGAGCGATCAGATCTTCAAACGGCATTGTCTCGCGGGAACCTATCACCCCGCCTGGGACAAAATCTTCGGCAGCCCCGAAGATCCCGCGACGGCGGTGGTCTTCGGAGAAAAGGGAAGCGGCAAGACGGCTCTGCGACTGCAGATCGCCGGACAGATCAGCCGCTACAACCAGGAGCACCCCGACCAGCGGATCCTGATCGTCGAATATGACGACTTCAATCCATTTCTCGACTGCTTCCGCGACCGGCTCTTCGGCCGAAAGCGCCGCCCGGAACGGACCCTCGAATCGTGGCGGTTGTGGGACCACATGGACGCCATCCTGACCCTTGCAGTGACAGGCGTCGTCGATCGGATCGTGAACCCGGCTCCGGCCGGCGCCGGTGAACCCGGGCAGATCGATCCAACGAAGCTCCCGTCTCTGCCGCGATTGCAGCGCCGCGACCTCTTGCTGCTGGCGGCGTTTTACGACCGCAGCCTGTCGATGCCGCGCAAGCAGCGCTGGAACATGCTCCGCCGCAAGCTGCGGTTTTCCGTCTGGCGCGCCGAATGGGACCGGGCACTGGGAATCGCCGTCACCGCCGCCACCATCGGCGTGCTCGCCTGGCGCGGGGGGCTTGCCGACTTTTACAACAGTTGGAAGCCCTGGGCCATCCTGCTGGGCGGCTGGCTGCCTTGGCTGTGGCGGCAGAGGAAGCTCCTGTGGCAGGCGTGGCGCGTGGCGCAGCAGGTGCGGGTCATCCATCATCACCCCAACCTGCTCCGCCAGCTCCTGGGACGGTTCGAACGCCGCGAACTGCTCGATCAGCCCGTCCCCGACAAGGACCGCAGCGACGACCGGTACGAGCTCCTCACGAAACTGCAGGCCCTGTTGCGGCCGCTGGGTTACGCCGGAATCATCGTGCTCGTCGATCGCGTGGACGAGCCGCACCTGGTCAACGGCTCGGTCGAACGGATGCGCGACCTGCTCTGGCCGATGTTTGACAACAAGTTCCTCAAGCATCCAGGCATCGGTTTCAAGCTGCTGTTGCCGATCGAGGTGAGCTTCCACCTGGCGCGGGAGGATCGCGAGTTCTTCGAGCGCTCGCGGCTCGACAAGCAGAACCTGATCCGCTCGCTGCAGTGGACCGGCGAATCACTGTACGACGTCGCCAACGACCGCATCCGCGCGTGCGCCGATTCGAACAACGGCAAGGTCTCGTTCCGCAGCCTGTTCGACGAATCGGTGTCGGAGGGAGAGCTGATCGCCACGCTGGAACGACTGCGGGTCCCGCGGCACCTGTTCAAATTCGTCTACCGGCTGCTGGTCGATCACTGCAACCGCTACACCGACGACAATCCGCGATGGACGATCGCCCGTGAAACGCTGCAGTCGACGATGGCCCTGTACCTGCGCGACTTGCAGGAATTCGACCGCGGCCTGGGAACAGGGTGAGGTTGATTTCGGATTTCCGATTTCGAACTTTGAGTTTCGGATTTCTTGAGGTCGCGACGATCGGGCACCGTTTACCGCGAGGCGCAGCCCCGTGTGGTGCCCACCTCCGACTCACCCTGTCATCCGTTCAACTGCTTCTCGAACTGGATGCCGTACTTTTTCATCTTCTTGTACAGCGTGGTGCGGTTGATGCCCAGCATTTCCGCCGTGTTCTGGCGGTTCCAGCCGTTGTTTTCGAGGGCGTCGAGGATGATCTGGCGTTCGGGGTTGGCCAGGGCGGCCTTGAGGTTGGCGGCACCGGCGCGGGCCTGCAGAGCTTCGGGCAACGTCGCGCCGCGGCGGAGCGCTTCGGGAAGGTCTTCGACCCCGATCACCGTGTGTTTCGTCAGCACGATCGCCCGTTCGACGACGTTGACGAGCTCGCGAACGTTGCCTGGCCAGTGGTATCGCTGCAGGTGCTGCAACGCCTGTTCGCTGAATCCGGTGACTGCTTTCCCGGTCTGCTTGTGGAATTCTTCGAGGTAATGCTGCGCGAGGAGCGGGATGTCGCCGATGCGTTCCCGCAACGGAGGCTGCATCAGCGTGATGACGTTGATGCGGTAGTACAGGTCCTGCCGGAATTCACCTTTGGCGACCTTCGCTTCGAGGTCGGCGTTGGTCGCCAGGATCAGACGGATATCGACCTTGTGAGTTTTCGTTCCTCCAACCGGTTCGAATTCGCGATCCTGCAGCACGCGCAGGAGCTTGACCTGCAGGTTGGGAGAGGAAGTGGCGATTTCGTCGAGGAAAATCGTTCCCCCGTCGGCCTGCAGAAACTTGCCGATTTTATCGTGAATGGCCCCGGTGAAGCTGCCGGCCACGTGCCCGAACAGCTCGCTTTCCAGGAGCGTGTCGGGGAGCGCCCCGCAGGCGACTTCGACGAAAGGTTTCTCGCAGCGCGAGCTCAACTGGTGAATGGCCCGGGCCGTCATCGTCTTGCCCGTGCCGCTCTCGCCGAGAATCAAAACCGTCGTCCGCGTGTCGGCCACGCTCTCGATGAGGTCGAACATTTTGACCATCTTGTAATCGCGGCCGATAATGTTGCCCAGGCCGAAGCGCTGGTCGAGCTGGGCTCGCAGCGACCTGTTCTCCTGCACGATGTGCCGCTGTTCCATCGCCCGCTGGATGCAGAAACCCAGCTCGTCGTCGATGAGGGGCTTCGAGAGATAATCGAAGGCTCCCATGCGAATGGCTTCCACCGCGTTCTCGATCGTCCCGAACCCGGTGATCAGGACCACGGCGGTCTCGGGCGATTGCTCTCTGGTGAATTCGAGCAGGTGGAACCCGTCGGAATCGGGAAGGCTGATGTCGCAGACGACGACGTCGAACGGAAACTCGGCGATGCGGGCGCAGGCCTCTTTGCACGTCTGGGCCGTTTCCGCACGGTAGCCTTTCCCGCGCAGGTAGTCGGCCATCGCCTCGAGAATGCCTTTGTCGTCGTCGACCAGCAGCAGGGATCCTGGGTTCATTTTTTTCAACCTCTCGAGATTTCAGGCAATCATCGCGCGGCAGTGCAGGCGACGGGCCGGCATGGCAGCGCGCTGTGGCTTTCGCGAATCTCCGGTTTTTGCGAAGATTGGCGAGTGGACAGACTGCCGGCCCTCGTGGCCCAGCCAGCATGTCCTGCTGGAAAATGAATCGAGAGAGGGTACGCAACCATAGGTCACAGGTTGCCCATGGTCAACATTTTGACATTGCCTTCTGTTCCCGGGAGACAACCGCGCTGCCGTTTCTAATCACCGGCGGCAGAGGCTTGCTCAGACCGCTAATCCTTTGCCCGCAACATACTGCCCACTTTCACCCACGAGGAATCGTCCCATGCGCATGTTTTTATGCGGAGAATGGCAGGATCGCCCCCAACGAATAACCGTTACCAACCCTTTTAACGGCGCCACCCTCGATACCGTTCCCAAAGCGACTGCGGCCGACGTCGACAAGGCCCTGGAGACCCTCGTTTCAGGGGCGGCCCTGATGAAGAACATGCCGGCCTACGATCGCAGCCGGATCCTCCGGCGTGCGGCGGCCCTGATGCTCGCCCGCGAAAAAGATCTGGGACGGACGATCAGCTCCGAGGAGGGAAAGATTCTTTCCGAAGGCATCTTTGAATCCGGTCGCGCGCGGGAAACAATCGACGTTTCCGCCGACGAGGCCAAACGGCTGGAATCCGATGTCGTCCCACTCGACGCCGCGCCAGGCGCCAGGGGGAAGTTCGGGTTTACGTTGCGCGTGCCGTGCGGCATCGTCGCCGCGATCACGCCCTTCAACTTTCCGCTCAACCTCGTGGCGCACAAAGTGGGGCCGGCCATCGCCGCCGGAAACGCCGTCATCATCAAGCCCGCCAGCGACACGCCTCTGTCGGCCCTGAAACTGGTCGAGATTCTGCTCGAAGCGGGCCTTCCGCCGCAGGCCATCGCCTGTGTCACGGGCGGGGGGAGCGAGATCGGGAACGCCATCTGCACCGACACGCGGGTCCGCAAGATCAGCTTTACGGGCAGCTTCGACGTCGGCGAGGCGATCTGCAAAATGGCCGGTGTCAAACGGGTGACCATGGAGCTGGGGAGCAATTCGCCGGTGATCGTCATGGACGATGCCGATCTCGACAAGGCGGCCGCGATGGTCGCGGTCTCGGGCTACGCCAACGCCGGGCAGGTCTGCATTTCGGCCCAGCGTATCCTGACCGCCGGCAAGGTGTACGGCAACTTTCTCGACGCGCTCAAACCGCGCGTCGAAGCCCTGACCACCGGCGATCAACTGGCCGAGGGAACGAAAATGGGGCCGATGATCCGCGAGCGGGATGCGATGCGGGTCGAAAGCTGGGTGCAGGAAGCGGTGGGGGCGGGGGCGACGCTCGTCACCGGCGGGAAACGGCACGGCACGATTTACGAGCCGACGATTCTGGCCGACGTCGCCCCGGCGATGCGCGTCAGTTGCGACGAACTGTTCGGGCCGGCGGTCGCCGTTACCCGCTTTAACGATATTGACGAGGCGATTCGCCTGGCGAACAGCACGAATTACGGGCTGTCAGCCGGCATTTTCACGCGCGACATCGACCGGGCCATGAAGTTCGTCCGCGAAGTCGACAGCGGCAATCTGCACGTCAACTGGGGGCCGATGTGGCGCGCCGATCTTATGCCCTACGGCGGCCTCAAAGACAGCGGCCTGGGGAAGGAAGGCCCCAAATACGCGATCCGCGAGATGAGCGAAGAAAAAATGGTCGTGTTTCATTTGAACACGTAGCGCGGCGCAGCGCCGCACTCGATCCGTTTCGCGGCATGGCGCAGCCGGGCACGAACGTCTCTCGGCCGAGATGCTCGGCTGCGCCCCGCCGCCATAGGGAGCGGCGCGTCAGCGTTTTGTGATGTGCAAAACTGCATCGCGCAGCGCGGCGTTCACAGAGATCCCGTTTCCTGAATGCGCGGTCGCCTCGCCGTTCCAGTCCATGAAGTGTCCTCCGGCTTCTTCAACGATCGGAATCAGCGCGGCGGCGTCCCAGACGTTCATCAGAGGGTCGACCATGACTTCCGCCCGGCCGGTCGCGACGAGAACGTGGCCGTAGCAGTCGCCCCACCCGCGGGCGACGCCGGCAGCGGAGACCAGCGCCTCGAACGCGTCCTGCCGACCGATCCGGGCGAACCCCTGGACCGTCGTGAAACAGAATAGCGATTCAGAGAGATTGGCAACGTTCGAAACCTTTGCCGCCCGCGGCTCGCCGCCGGCTGGCTGCCACCACGCTCCCAGCCCCTTCGCTCCCCACGCGGTCTCTCCGACGGCCGGAACGTGACACACCCCGATAACGCACCGCTTCTCGAATTCCACTCCGATCAGCGTCCCAAACAGCGGCACGCCGTGGATGAACGACTTCGTCCCGTCGAGCGGATCAAGAATCCAGCGAAACCCGCTCGTCCCCGGCTGTTCGCCCATCTCCTCGCCGAGGATGCCGTCGCTGGGGAAAGCGCGGGCGATTCCCGCCCGCAGGAATTCCTCGGCCCGCCGGTCGGCAATCGTCACAGGCGAATTGTCTCGCTTCCGATCGATCGTCAGACTCGAAGACTGGTAGTACCCCAGAATCAACCTCCCGGCCTCGAGCGCAACCGTACGCGCGTGGTTGAGCCGAACCTCAAAAGCTGCCTCTTGAGACATTTCCTTCAAATTCCTTTGCTATTGCGATCCATTACCGATAATCACCGCTCGAGCCGATAGAGAATTTCCCCCGCCTTGCGCACGAGCAATACCCCCTCGTCCTCGCGGCCGGCGAACGATTCGACGTCGATCGACTCGGGGTCGCGGTAGCCGAGGTTGATCATCTCGCAAAGTTGCTTCGACAGGCCCGTGGCCAGGGTGACGGAAATTCGGCCCCGTTCGACGCCGTTTTCGAACGTTCCCTGGCCGCGCACGTGCGTCGAATGCGCCAGCACGCCGCGTGGAATGTGCTTGAAATTGTCCCACTGCTTTGTGAAGTAGTCGCGGCAATGGTAGCCGACCTGTTCGATCAGCTTGCCGTGCGTGATCGAGATTTCCTTCAAGTGCGGGGCATAGATGATCAGTTCGCCGCCGTCCGCCACGACCGGCTCGAGCTTGTACATGCACTTGCCGGCGACCCACAATTCGTCGTACATCGGCGGCGCACACGACAACACCTGATGAAAGGCTCTGGGCACGCGCGTGATATGCACCCGGGCCGACAGGTCGGCGGCGCCGTTCCACGACGATTCCGGAGTGCCGTAGAACAGGCCGTGAATCTCGGCTTTGGGTGAAACGACGAACGCCAGGCAGCGTCGTTCGACGGGAACGAGCGCAGCCGCCCGATCGACGATCCGGCGGACAGGCGTATCCTTGACGCCGATGATTTCGGCGTTGGTGATCAGGGCCCCCAGCCAGTGAAAGAAATTGAGGATCTCGGCCCCGGCGATCCCCGGAAAGAAATACTTGTTGCCTCCCGAAAACCCGACGACTTCATGCGGGAAGACGGGCCCCAGCACGAGCAAGAGGTCGTAGTCGGTGATCCGCGAATTGATCGTCACCGGGACCTCTTCGCTCAAAAGCCCCGCCGAGATTTCGGCCGTCTCGGCAGCCGACAGCCGTCCCAGACAGAGCAGTTGCTCGGGGTCGTCCCATTCGTGGTTGTAGAGCCCCGCCGCGGCGAACAGCTTGACCCGTTCCTGCTCGTCAATTCCGAGCAGCCGGCACATCTGCCGCTCGCTCATCGGCGGATGCGTCCCGAGGGCGAACAGCACGTCGAGCTGCCGCGCGACGCCATGCAACCCCTGAAACACGGCGTCGAACAGCAGGGGCAGGGGAGCCGTCCGCGTCCTGTCAGGAACGATCAGCAGCACCCGCCGATCGCGAAACTCGCCAGCCGGCAGATTCCGCGAAATCCACTCGCGGACTTCGCGTTGCGAGAGAGTGCTTACCATTTGAGGCATCTGTCAATCGATGAAGATGAACTCTTTGACGTTGAACAGCACGTGCGCCAGGTCGGTCCAGGGACGGAGCGATTCCGCGGGGGAGTATTGACGCGACTGTTCGGCGAGAAAGGCCAGCGCGTTCTCTTCTTCTTGGCCAGTCGGCAGGCGGGCAAATGCCGAAATGTACATCCCCCGGATCCGCTCGCTGGCTTCGGAATGCTGTCCCAGAACACGCCGTGCCCAGATTTCGGCCTGCTGGAGAACAAAGGGGTTATTCATCAGGGCCAGAGCCTGGGCGGGGACGTTCGAGACGCTGCGCCGGCCGATCGTCGAGAACGGAATCGGGTAGTCGAAGGCGAGGAGCATGGGTGTGAGGAAATTCCGGCGGACGTTCAGGTACACCGTGCGCCGGCCATCCCCGTCCAGCGGACCGGATTTGCCAGGCCGGCCGCGTCCCACCATGAACGGTGTCAGATAGGGCATCACCCCCGGCCCGTACATTTTCCCATCCAGTCTGCCCGACACCGCGAGAATGGAATCGCGGATCGTCTCGGCCTCCAGCCGGCGGAGGTTCATCCGGTGCCAGAGCTTATTTTGCGGATCGATTTCGTCGGCACGGGGGTCCGCCGCAGTGCTGGCCATCTGGTACGTACGCGACAGGACGAGCAGCCGGTGAAGGTTCTTGAGCGACCAGCCCTGTTTCACAAACTCGTTCGCCAGATAATCGAGCAGTTCCGGATGGGTCGGGGGCTGCCCCATGTTGCCGAAGTCGTCGGGGGTCCGCACGAGTCCTTCGCCAAAATGATGCTGCCAGACTCGATTGACGAGGACCCGGGCGAGCAGGGGATTGGCCGGATCGACCATCCGCCGCGCCAGCTCCAGCCGGCCGCTCCCCCTCGCCGGCGGGGGCTGATCAGGCCCGGCCAGCGCTTCGAGAAATCTTCGCGGGACGACGTCGGCGAATTTGTGCGGGCTCCCGCGGAGGTGCACGCGGTCATCCTCGGGAGATCCGTCGGTCATCGCCATGGCCTTGCGGTCGTAGCGGAGGGCGCTTTCGAGTCGCGACTTCGATCCAGCGAAGTCTCTGAGTCTTTTCTGGAGGTCAGGGTGCGAAACCGCAAGCGAGCGGGAAAGCGTGCTTTCGACGTTGTTTGAGGTCAGCCACTGCAGCATGTGACGTTCCGCGTCGCGATCGTGCCCTGCCGGCTCTTGCGGTTTCCCGCCGCCCGCGCCCTGCCTCAACGACACTTCCACCAGACGCGCATACGCCCGCGCGATGCCTGCCGGCGACTTGAAATCGCGCTCTTCGAGGATCTTGCGCGAGACTTCGTTCGGCGCTTCAGCCGGCGGCTGTTCATCTGAAAACAGAACGCGGTCGATCGCCAGGAACCCCTCGCCCGGGTCGATCAATTCGATATAGGCATTGTGCCCCACCCATTTGCTGACGTCCTGTGCGTACCACTGCATCCGGTCGGGATTGTCGAGGGCGATTGTCAGCCCGCCGTAGATCGGATTGCGGATCAACTGGTGGCTGTCGATGATCAGATTAACCTTCGCCCCTTTTCCCGCAACATGGTACAGGACGCGGTTCTTCTCGATCGTGAACGTCCGCGACCGGAGCGTCCCTTCCAGGCGGCCGGAAAGCCTGCCGCTGTGCACAACGGGCCCTCCCAACGCGGCCCCGGGGAGCACGGACGCGCTTCCCGCGACAGGAACAGCGGCGGCGGCAACCGGCCCGCTGCCGAACGCCTCTCCCGAGACAAACCAGCCGTCGAAGTTCCCATTCGAAAAATCTTCGAAAGTGGTAAAACGCTCTGCCTGCGCCGTCAGCCGCTCGGTCAGTGCGGCCTCGCCGGAACACTGCTCACGGATGAATGCCGTTACCGATTCACTCGTCAGCTCACCCGGACGCGCCGCGAGGAGGGCCCAGAGGTGAAACGGATCAGTCGGCGTTTTGAGGGACGGCCCGTGCAGGCGGGCCACCCACTTTGCCAGTTCATCCGGCTCGATGTGGTGTTTCTTTGCCGTGGCGGCGATCCGGCCGACCACCGGTTCCGGAGTCGGAATGTTGCTGAAAATGAGGTGATCGACGCCAATGTTCCCCCAGCCCCCCTGTTCCTGATCAACGATTTCGAAACGTGCGTCTTTGCCCGCCAGTTCGTGGACGTCGAACGTGCTCCAATCCATCCGATTCTCGTTGCGCCCGGTCGCCGTCCGCACAGCCTTCCCGTCAACGACAAGGTTCAGGCACGTCTTGCCGTCATGCGCTCCGCCGCCGATCAGAAAATGAATGTAGGGCCGGCTGATTTTGAAGGGGCTGGAGGTCAACGTTCCGGTCAGTCCGTCGGTCGCGGTCCGTTTCCCCTGTTTGTCGAGAGCCGAGTGCGAGTTGACAAACCCCCGGCCGAGCGCACCGATTTCTCCCTGATAATCGGGAAGCGGCCGGCGATTGGGGATCTCGCCAAAGGCGTTGCCCGTAGCCATCCAGCCGCCGTACGTACCCTTCTCAAAGTCTTCAAAGACGATCTCGGCGGACCCGGCCGGCGCGGAATCGGCAGTGTCCTGAGCCTTGCCGATTTCGGGACGCAGGACCGCCAGCGACGCCAGCAGGCAGTCTGCGATCCGCGCGCCGGCCGTTTTGGCCGCTTCCGCCGCCGCTGATTGCAGCAACCTGGTCTCTTCATGCTGCAGATCCTGCAGTTGCTTCACAATCGCCAGTCGTTCCTCCGGCGGGTCGATACACGCCACGTCGTACCGCGAGCTCTGCAGATACCCGGACAGCGCGTAATAGTCCTTCGTCGAGATGGCGTCGAATTTGTGATCGTGGCAGCGCGCGCAGGCCAGCGTCTGGGCCAGAAACGTCTTGCCAAAAACGTCAATCTGGTTGTCGATCCGGGTCGCCTCGTCGGCCCGAACGTCGACCGGCGAATGCGTCGCCTCTCCCAGGTACCAGAATCCCGTGCCGATGATCGACTCGTTGACCCCATCGGCCGGATGCCGGCGCGGCTCGGCAAGCAGATCGCCGGCGACGTGCTCCACCACAAACTGGTTGTAGGGAACGTCGGCGTTCAGCGCCCGGATCACGTAATCGCGATATTCGAAAGCCAGCGGCATTTCGAAATCGAATTCGTGCCCGTGCGTCTCGGCGAAGCGCACCAGATCGAGCCAGTGCCGCCCCCAGCGCTCGCCATAATGCGGCGAATCGAGGAGCCGGTTGACGACCCGTTCGAACGCCTGCGGCGAGTCGTCGGCAAGAAAGGCGTCGATTTCGGCCGGGGAAGGAGGGAGTCCAACCAGATCGAACGTCACGCGCCGCAGGAGCGTGCGTTTGTCGGCGGGCTCTGCGGGAGCGACCCCGACCTCATCAAGTTTCGCCAGGATGAAATTGTCCACGGCGGTGCGCGGCCACACCCTGTTTTTGACCGGCGGGGGAGCCTGCCGACGGACGGGCTGAAAGGCCCACTGTTTCGCCCTGCGCGCCGCCAGGTTGAATTCCCCCGGCTTGTCGGCGCCGGGCTTCTCGGCGGGCCACGGCGCGCCGCGCTTCACCCATTCGGTGAGCGCTGCGATCTTGTCGTCCGCCAGCTTTCCTTTCGGAGGCATCTTGATCTCGCCCAGGTACCGGATGGCCTCGACCAAAAGGCTCTCATCGGGCTTTCCCGGCTCGACCGCCGCGCCGCTGTCGCCGCCCTTGACGACGTCGCTTCGCGAATCCAGCCGCAATCCCCCTTCCTGTTTGCGGTCGCCATGACATTTCTGGCAGGTTTCCACCAAGACGGGCCGCACCTGCTTCTCGAAGAATTCGATGTCTTCGGCGGACGGCTCCGCACAGTGCGCGGCACCGGAGATCAACGCCAGAAAGGCTGTGGTGCCGGTGGCGATACGGACGAAATGCCAGTTCTTCATAGGCATTATTTTAGCCGGCGAATTGACGTGTGTCTGCGTCAACGAGCAGCGGACCGAATGATCATATTGCAGAAGCGACAGGAACGTCACGTCGGCCGTTCAGGGACTGGGCTGCGCCGAATCGCGGCATGGACCGCGCGCTCATCGCCTTACCTGGGCGCGGCCCTGATCCAATCCTCGTTGAATCGTGCGTGCTTGATGCACTCGCCCGGCGGCTTCCCTTCGGGGTCTGCTGGTGCGCTTTTCCTCTTTACCGTGAACGTATAGCTGGCGTGGAGCGTGCCGTCCTTCGCCTGAATGATCGAAGGATATGCGGCGGTGGTCGCTTCCGGTCCGGTGGCGTCGAATTCGAGGTGCCGGGTCCATTTCCACGAGGCTCCCTCGTCGTCGGAGAGCGAAACCGACAACTGGTGCCGGCCCTGTTCAGTGTCGTTGTTGATCAGCACCCAATTTCCCGAGGCCAGGCCGATGACCTCCAGGCCGGTTCCCGAGTTGAGAATGTCAGTATCGACGACCGGGCTCCAGGTTTGACCGCGATCTCTGGATTCACTCTTCAGGACGCGTTTGGGGGGAGGGCCGTTGTCACGCATCAGGGCCACGAGGGTGCCATCTTTTTTTCGGACAAGACTGGGCTGAACGCCTCCCTGGCTGACCAGCGGGTGGCTGGCGGCCCACGTCGCCCCCCAGTCGTCGCTGAGGGCCATGATCGAAAAGTCGAAACCGTCGGAATACAGCGGCACGATCAGCCGCTTGCCGTCCAGAACAAAGGGATGCACGCGCGTCATCCACCCCATGCGGTTGAAATATCTGTCGGCGGAATGCTTCCGCCGGTCGGCCAGATACTGCCGGGCTCGGTCGCGAAAGGACTCGGCGAGCCGGTCGATCTGCTGCTCGTCGGCGTCGCACTGGCGGGCGACGATTGCGGCAAACTCGGGCCCCGGCTTGAGAATCAGCGTGTCGCTGAATTCCCATCGGGGCGGCCCGTCCTCCGAATATGCCGAAGAGATCTTGTACTTCGTCAGGGCCGTGTGCCATTCATTGGCGACGATCGTCTGCCAGGTCAGCCACAGCCGGCCGCGCGGGTCGATGAACAGGCACGGGTTCGTGTCCGGAAACCCGGGCGTGTCGGTCATCAGAAAGGGAGCGCTCCAGTGCTTCTCGCCGTGGCGCCGGCGGGCGCCGTACACGGCGACATCGTCGGCCCGGCGCTCTCCCGATCCGCGATACCAGCAGACCAGGAGATCGCCGTTTGGACATTCGACAAGGCACGAACCGTGGTTGTGAAGGCGCTCCGGTGGAAAAATCACTTCGGCTTCGTGCAGCGGACCGGGCGGGGTCTCCTCGGCCCGGGCCACAGTACAGACGCAGACAAGAACGACGCCTGGAACGAGGCCGCTTCGCATGCCGCTGACCGATCTGGAACGAGTTTGCCGGAGATGCGCGTCCGCCGCATCGACGGCGGAACCTGGTTCGGTTGCAGTGTATTCGGATATCAGCCGGCCGTCACCTGTCGCGACCGGCGAGGTCTTTCGACTCCTTAGTCCAGTCTTCGGTGAGCCAGACGACGGCGGTGCCGTCGCGGCTGCTGGTAATGACGTACCGGCCGCTGGTCGAAGCATTGACGCAGGTCACTTCCTGCGAATGCCGCTTGAGCGTCAGGATTTCCTTTCCCGTCAGCGCGTCCCACAGCTTGGCGGTCGTATCCTGGCTGCCGGTGAGGATCCGTGTGCCGGCGGGGTTCTTCGTGTCCGGCAGGAACGTCACCGAGGCGACCGGTGCGGTGTGCCCCTGCAGCGTCAAAATCAGCCGGCCGGTCGCCGTCTCCCAGACGCGAGCCGAATTGTCCTCGCTGCCGGTCAGCACCTTCGTGCCGTCCGGAGAAAAAACGGCGCTGAGCACCGCCCACTCGTGTCCCCGGAATTGTCGCAATTCGTTCCCCCCATCGGCGCTCCACAGCCGGGCTGTTTTGTCGTCCGAAGCGGTAAGCACCTGCTTTCCGTCCGGAGAAAACACCGCCGATCGCACGCGGTCGCCGTGTCCCTCGAAAATCCGGACTTTCGCGCCATTGGCGGCATTCCACAGGATGGCGGTGGCGTCGTCGCTGGCCGTGAGGATCCCGGCGCCATCGGGAGAATAAACGGCACTGTTCACGTGCCGCGTATGACCGACGAGCTTGAGCACGTCCCTGGCCGTGCTGGCGTCCCAGACGCGGGCGGAATTGTCCCAACTGCCGGTCACAATGCGGCTGCCGTCGGGAGAAAACCCGGCGGAGGCGACGATGCCGCTGGGGCTGAAGCTCATGCGCTCGGCCCCCTTCTGGATGTCCCACAAGCGGGCATCGCTTCCCCCGACGGTGAGAATCGAATCGCCATCGGGAGAAAACGTGGCCGTCCAGAGGAGGCTGCGGGTACGCGACAGGTCGAGGAAGGCCCCCACCTGGCCTTTCTCGCGGGGAGCGAGAATTTCGCGGAGCGACTCGAGCTGCCAGAGCCGCACCGCACTCTTTGCCGAATGCACAGTCAGGGCGTGCCGCCCGTCGCCCGAAACCGCAACCGCACTGGTCTCTTCCTCGATAGGCAGGGCTTCGATGACGCGGGCGCGGTCGAGGTCCCACAATTGTACGAGGGAATGATGCCGACCGGCACAACTGGTGAGTACCTGCCGCCGTCCCGGAACCAGCGCCAGGGAGCTGACCGCATCGGGGTGTTTGAGAACGAGGGGCACAAGCTCCTTGCCGGCGGAGAGATCCCACTGGGCGACCGTGTTGTCGAGACTGGCCGTCAGCAGGCGCGAACCGTCGGGTAGAAACGCCGCGGCCGCAATCTTGCGGGTATGCGACTGCAGGCGATGAACCGCCTTGAGCGTTGCGGCGTCCCACAGCACTCCCGTTCCGTTGGCGTCCCCGGTGAACAGCCACCTACCGTCCGGGGAAATGGCGACGGCGGTGACTTCGTGCTTGTGTCCGGCGAGCGGCCTGATGAGGTTACCAGTTTCGGCGTCCCACAGCCTGGCGCTTCGTTCCGCGCCTCGCTCCTTGCCGTTCCGGTCGTCGCTGCCTGTGAGAATCCGCTTGCCGTCGGGGGACAGGGCGATCGCGGCGCTGCGCCCGGTACGGCTGAGCCGCGAGACCTCGGTCCCGCTCGTCACGTCCCAGACCCGAACGGTATTATCGACGGCCGCCGTCAGCAAGCGCTTCCCGTTGGGAAAAAAGACAGCGCTGGAAGCCAGAAAGGAATGGCCTTCTTCGAAGCTCTTCAGCTCCACACCGGTGGCGAAATCCCATGTCTTGGCCGACCGATCACGGCTGGCCGTGACGATGCTCCGGCCGCCCGTGTCGAAGGCAGCCGACAGCACGGCGTCATTGTGACCGTCGAGCACTTTCCCATGCAGGACGCGGACTTCCTCGTAATCGGTGATGTTCCACAGCGTGGCGCGATGGTCGTGGCCGGCGGAAACCACGGTGCGCCCGTCGGGCGAAAACGCGCACGAGCGCACCCAACTGTCGTGTCCGCGGAAAGTGTTGAGCGCCCGGCCGGAGTCGGCGTCCCAGACCTTGACGGTGTTGTCGTGGCTCCCCGAAAGGACCAACTTGCCGTCGGCGGAAAAGCTGACCGAGCGGACCGGACCGCCGTGCCCCTCGAACGCCCGAAAGCGGACCGGGTCGAGCTCCACCCCCCGGGCGACCCTGCCGAAGTCGAACTTGCGCACGTCGGCGGGACGCCACACCAGAACGCGCGTGTCGTAGCCCCCCGTGACGACGCGATCGTCGTTCGGGGAAAACGCGGCGGAAAAGATCGGCCCCCGGTGCTCGAGGAATTGAGCGAACCTTTCACCCGACTCGGAATTCCACATAATCGCCGATCCGTCATGGCTCGCCGTGACGATGAATCTTTCGTCGTGAGAAAACGCCGCCGACCAGACCCACCAACTGTGCCCGACGAAGGAGCGGATTTCTTTTCCGGAGGCGACATCCCACAACCGGGCCGTTCTGTCGTGCGACGCCGTCAGCAGCTTCGTGCCATCGCGGGAGAATGCGACCGAATGGACGGAGTCTTTGTGGCCATTAAAACCGGCGACCCTGACCGGTTGGGCCCCGCGCACATCCCAGACGCGGACGAACGCCTGCGGGTCGTCCCCCCCCGCCGCGACAAACCGGCCGTCGGGCGACAGCGCCGCACTGAAAAGATTCGGCCCGTCGCAGGGAATCGCCAGGAGCAGCTTTCGCGTCGCCGTCTCCCAGACCTGAACCGTGTGATTCCAGCCGGCGGTGACGAAGCGCGCTCCGTCACCCGAAAAGGCGACCGATTCGAGAGGCGCCTCGGCCTCGACGCTGCGGACCGAAAGGCCGCACAGGTACGAAAGCCGCCCCCATTCCCAGTTTCGCAGATCGGGCTTGCACCCTTGCAAGAGCTCCCGGGCGCTGCCGAACGCATTTTCGTCGATCTTTGCGGCGGCCAGCCCGATGCGGGCGATGTAGGCTTCGTATTCCTCCTGCTTCTTGGCGCGCTCGGCCTCCTTTTGCGCCTCGATGGCGTCGTCCCGTGCGATGGTGGCCTTTTCTTCTTCGTCCTCGGCCTTGATGCGCGCCGCGGTCGCAATCTGCTCCTGCTCCCGGGCTTTGTCCCGCTGCGTCTCGGCATCGGTTCTGGCGAGCTCCTCGTCCTTGCGGGCATCGTCAGCCGCCTGCCACGCGACGATGGCCTTGTCACGTTCTTCATCGGCCCGGTCGCGTTCTCCCTTGATCCACACCAGGGCTCCGGTGACGATCACAAACACCATGGCGACAAGCGTGGCGGCGACGCGCTTCATCGTTTTCAGGCGTTGCTGCCGGGCTTCCCGTTCATCCTGTGCCGCCTTGAGCTGCGCCAGCAGCGTCTTGTGCCCGGGATTGGCCGGGTCGAGCTGCGACGCACCCAGATCGTAGTCCCCGCGCCGCAAGGCGCTGGTGGCGTACTTGAGTCGGGCCTCCGAGAGTCCGGCTCTGGCCCGTTCGTTGGCGTCCCATTGCTTGAGGGCCTCGTCGAACCCGAAGATCGCCCGCGAATACGCATTGTAATCGTCGGATTTTTCTGCCTTTGCCAGCTCTTCCGCGGCATGCGCCGCGAGGGCAAAGCTTTCGACATGCGCCGTATACTCGCGAATGGCCCCCTGGAAGTCGCGGACCGATCCGTAGCGCGCCCCGGGGTCTGTGGCCATCGCCTTGAGAGCGATGTCCATGAGTTCGCCCCCCTTCTGAGCGGGGCGAATCTCATTCTTGGCGGCGGCGAACAGGCACTGCATCGTATTCTTGCCGGTGTGCGGCGCCCGGCCGGTAAGAATTTCGTACAGAATGGCGCCCAGCAGGTACACGTCGCTGGCAAAGGTGATCTTTTCCAGGGGCCCGGTGGCCATCTCGGGGGCCATGTACGCCGGCGTCCCTCCCATGCTGTGCGCCGGAGAAATCGTGTCGCTCTTGCTATACCCCGGAGCTGGCAGAGCGAGGCCCCAGTCCATCACCAGCACCTCTCCGAAATCGCCCAGCATGACGTTCTCGGGTTTGAGGTCGCGGTGGATGACGCCGCGGGAATGGGCGAAGGCGACCGCGTCGGCGACCTTCATCAGAATCTCGACGTTTTCAGGGATCGTTTTCTGGATGATGAGCTTCATCCAGGGCGTTCCCTTGACCTTTTTCATCGAATAGAACAGGAGCCCGCGCTCGCTCGTTCCCACGTCATAAATCGGGACGATATTCGGGTGGTCCAGCTCGCCGGTCACCACGGCCTCGGCCAGAAACTTCTGCCGCTGCTTTTCGTCGCCGGCGGTCCTGGGTTTGAGCATCTTGACGGCGACCGAGCGATCGACCGACTTCTGCCTGGCGTCATAAACGACCCCCATTCCCCCCTCGCCGAGCACCTTGAGCAACTCGTATTCCGGCGCGGCCCCGGTCGGTTTCTGCTCCCCGGGCGTGCTCAGGCTCCGCTCTTTGATCACCAGGCTCGACTTGCCGCCATCCTTTTCGACCGCCCGCCCCTTGACGGTCATGCCGGGGGTCGTCTTCCCTTCGAAGGCGCCC
>JBLMWR010000919.1:0-3211 GCA_050257335.1 Deltaproteobacteria bacterium
GGATCGCCCCGGAGGGAACGGTGGCCTGGGACCCGGAGCCGGTGCGGCTCTCGGCCGATCGGGCGCTGGAAGAGGAGAAGGAGGCCACGAAACTGAAGAAAGCCGTGGACTGGCTGCGCGAGGCCCTGACGGAAGGAAATCAGCGGGCGCGCGACGTGCTGCGACTGGCTGCGGAATTCGGATTCTCGGCATCGACAATCCACCGTGCGCGGGGGATTCTCAGAGTGGCAATCCGGCAGGAAGGTTTCAGCGCGGATAAGAACTCGACGTGGTCGCTCAACGGTGCGCACTTCTCTGAACCATGAAATCTTTGGAGAGTCGTGAAATCTTTGGAGAGATTCCCGACGGTTTCTCAAAGATTTCAGGCGCGATCGAGAAGAAATCTTTGGGCGAACCGTGAAATCTTTGGAGCGTGTTGAAATATTTGACCGGCGGGGAACGGGAAGGATGGGTTGATTCCCGACCCGGAATCCGCGAGTGTAGGTCCGTTCATGCCTGGCAGGTCGATTGTCAGGCACGGACTGGGAAGTCCATGCCACAGTTTTCCCCCACGGAGCCCTCCATGCTTGTCGGATATGTCAGCGACGAACGCTTCGTAGCCCTGCCCGATGTGCTGCTCGAATTTGAAAACGAATCCGGTTCGGTCGAGGCCCGCTCCCGCGCGACGGGATCGGTGTATGCCGACCTGCGACCCGGGCCGTACCGCGTCACGCTCAATAAGCCAGGCTTCGGCGGCAAACGCGTTTCGATGACCGTCCGCGAGAATGCGCCCTATCATTTCCGCCTGCTGTCGGACTGCCTGCTCGGCTATCCCTGGCCGAAATGGGTGAAGGCCGGGGAGAAGTCCGAGTTTCGAGTCCACTCGCCGGAAGCTTATGAGCTGGAGCTGTGGCGTTACGGGTGGAAGAAAGAGCTGATTCGCAAACTGGGATGGTACGACGAGCACGGACCGCGGGCGACGGTGCAGATCACTCCCGACGGCGATTTCTCGCGCACGGGGGTCGAATGGAACAAATTCGGCTACGCCAACCCGGCCCTCAAGCAGTTCGTCACGGCGCCCGATCGTTCCGGGCTGTATTACTTTCATGCGCGGACGAGGTCGGGCCTGTTCTTCTCATTCCCCTGGGTCGTGGCGCCGGAAAGGCCCCGGCACAAACTCGCCGTGCTCGCCTCGAACATCACCTGGAACGCGTACAACGCGTTCGGCGGCCGCAGCAATTACATCAACGCCGACGCCTTGCCGCCGGTCCCGACTGTCAACGCGCGACAGGAGCTGCACCGCTACACCGATCCCGACTATGTGAATTACTCGACGGAGGACTATGCGCCGCTGTCGTTCGAGCGACCCGAATTCATCAATTTCGTGCCGGAAGACGAAGAGGTCACGAACCCGATCGAGGGGCGCACGGCGTGCCATCTGGCCCCGGCGGAATGGCGGCTGCTGGGCTGGCTGGAGCGGGAAGGATTTGAATACGATTTCTATGCCGAGACGCAATTCCATTTCGGCCAGCTCCCCCTCGACGACTACGACGTGCTGGTTCTCAGCACGCACCCCGAATACTGGTCGCGGGAGATGTACATGCGGCTCAAGAGCTGGGTCCACGAGCGGGGCGGGAAGCTGCTGTACCTGGGGGGCAATGGCCTCAACTGTGCGGTCGAGTTTCTCGACGACTCGACGATCGTGATTCAGAACGGTAACGAGGGAGAGCGCGTCAAACGCGGCGGGACCGACAGCCGGTTCCACACCCGCGTCGAGTCGGAAGCGAATCTGCTGGGGGTGGTCTTCACCTACGACGGCATCATGACGAGCGCGCCGTACCGGGTGAAAGACGCGGGCCACTGGGTGTTCGCGGGGACGCATCTGAAAGCGGGGGACCTGTTCGGCGAGGCAAGCCTGCATCGCCGGTGCCCCGGCGGCGCGTCGGGACACGAGACCGACAAGATCTCGGCCCACTCGCCGAAGAACGTGCAACTGCTCGCGGAGGGGACGAATCCCGACAACGGCGGAGCGCATCTCGTGATCTATGACACGCCCGGCGGGGGCCAGGTCTTTTCGGTCGGATCCATCACCTGGCCCAGTTCGATCCTGGTGGATGGCGCCGTTTCGAAGATCACCGCCAACGTCCTGCGGCGGTTTCTGGGGAACTGAGAAATGATTGCAAACCCGTGGGGCAGGTTTCCAACCCGCCCGTCTCGCGTTCCCACGCTCGGCGTGGCAACGCGCGTCGCGACGCTCCGCGTCGGCGCATCGTCATCTGGAGGAGTGCCGTCAAAGTTGCTCCCGGACGACGCCGCCGACCCGCATCGCGACGCAGAGCGTCGCGCGGTGCGTTCCCACGCCGAGCGTGGGAACGAGGCACGTCGAATTTCGATTCGACGCCGGTCGTTCGACGTTCGATGTTCGACGTTCAATGCCCTTCTGATATTGCCGGCAATTTGCCTTTTTTTGCCCAGTTCCGCGTCGGCGGCCGACGACGATGACGACGAAGATTTCCACCCCGGTCTCGTCGCGCAATACACCGCCGGCCACAGAACCATCGACCGCATCGACCACGACGTGCAATTCGTCTGGGCCGCGCGGAGCCCCGACGCGCGCCTGCCTGCCGGTCGCTTCTCGGCACATTGGACGGGTCAGATTCTCATCCGCACCGAAGGCAAACACGCCTTTCATCTCTACCTGCAGGGAGAGGCGACGGTCACGCTGAACGGCAAACCGGTCGTCAGCGGCCGGCGGGACGCGCCGGGGTGGGTCGAGGGAGACGCGGTCGCAGTCGAGTTCGGCGAGCAGAAAATCGACATCGCGTACAAAAAGACGGGGGACGACGCGATCCTGCGGCTCTTCTGGTCCTCCGAGGGGTTCCCGACAGAGCCGGTTCCACCGCAGCTTTTGTTTCATGAGGCGGCCCGCCCCGAGCTTGACCTGATCGAGCGGGGACGCGATCTGTACATGGCCTGTCGCTGCCCGGCCTGTCACCGGCGGGAAAACGAAACGCCCGCCGAACCCGCTCCCGCACTGACGAACGTGGCCGCGTCGCTGGATCGCGCCTGGCTGATCGACTGGCTGATCGCGCCGCACCGCCAGACGCCGGCCGCCCGGATGCCCGGGTTCGGCTTCTCGCGCGACGAGGCCAACGCCGCTGCGGAGTTTCTGCGGCAACTGTCGGCGGGCAACGGGGCAGATCAATTGCCGGAAGACACCGTTGAGAAATCC
>JBLMWR010000920.1:0-3516 GCA_050257335.1 Deltaproteobacteria bacterium
TCTGTTCTCAGCGGACGTGTAGAACAGGACAAACGGATGTCCGTCGGGTAATGCTCCGAATCGCTGTCGGCCGGGGGGTGCAAAGTTCAGTGTGCGTTTTTCTGCAAGCGGTTGCAAGGAATCATCCGATAGCTGCGTAAAAACACTCCTTCCGCTTACCTTTTCATTACACGTCAAGCCCACACCGGGAACGTAAGAAGTCCACTCCGCGGCAATTCCCTCAAATCGAACCGGCTCTGCGAACAAATCCGTCTCCGCAAGATAGGGAGCAAACTCGCCGGTCTTGAGCCTCAACCCGACCTGGTTCTTCACTCGGACAAAATCACCAAACGCCTGCCCGGGTGCTTTGAACGCCACCTTTTTCCCGTGCAATAAATCGATCGACCCGCAGTCGTCACCGTCGGAAACGATCGCCTTGCGTCCGGTCGCGTCCAGTATCAGATTGTGGTGCGGATGTAGTGCTTTCGTGCGCCGGCGTGACACGATCTGCGGCCCGGTGACCGCACTGTCGGCGACCCGTTTTCCCGAGGCCAGGTCCCACAGAGAAACCCGCTCCCCGCCCGACTCGGACCAGTAGACCATTGCCAGGCGGTTGCCGGCCAAGCCGAAATCGAGATCCGGATATTTGCAAATGCGATTCCGCTCGCTGATCTGCCCACCGACAAACCTGACCAGTTCGATCGGCCGCTCCCTGTCCTGAGGGGCGACGAGAACATAAACGACAGCCGGCGCCGGTTCGGCGACGTCATCGCTCCGGTCATCTGGCAGTCCCAGAAGGAAAGACACCGCGAAAGAGGTGATCATGATGTGCCCCATACATTGTCTCAGAGGTGGCTCACGAGTACGAGACGCACACCGAAGTCAAAAAGTTCCTGTCGGCGCGCGGACATACTCAATTTACTGCAATCCGCAGCGGAGTGGCCACGAAAAACCAACAAGAAGAATCACGCAAAGGCGCAAAAGAGCGAAGACGAAGTGCGTCACCTTACAACGGACAATCGATTCGAAAGTGCGGGCCGCTCGTTTTCTTTGCGTCTTTGCCTCTTTGCGTCTTTGCGACTTTGCGTGATAGTTCTCTCGGTTAACGCTAGTCACTCGGCGAGCGGTTTCGCCAGTTCGGGGCCCGGGTGGCGGAGGTCGCCGGCGCGGGTGGTGAGGTGGTGGGCGTCGAACCATTCGCAGAGGGGGACCGAGTATTTGCGGGTCACCCCCCAGGCTTCGCGGAGCTGCGACATCGTCGCGCCGCCGTGCTGCGCGAACGTGCTCTGACAGATGGCGCGGGCCCGTTCCAGCGCGGCAGGCGGATAATGCAGCCCGTCGCCGATGTCCACGAGCAGTCCGTCTTCGACGCATAACGTCAAAAGCGTCTGGATCTGCTCAGGCTTCTGTCCGAGCACCTGCGCCAGCTCCTTGAGGTTGGGGGGCGTCAGGCCCGCCTGCCCGATCTGCTCGAGCAGTTTGGCGCGGAGAGCCAACTGGCTCTTCGACAATTGCACCTGCGCGTCGGCCGGGCCGATGTTTTCCCCGATCCGCACCAATTTTCGTTCCTTGAGCAGCTTTTCGAACGCCGCTTCCACCAACTCCGCCGGACCCGCATGCTGGCAGGCGGTCTGCAACACCCGCCGCGGCAGCGCCCGGCGGGGTTGATGTGCCTGAAGCTCGAGGCGGATGCGCTTCTCGACCGCCGCGGCGACGGCGTCCAGCCGGCTGCGATGCACCAGCCGCTTCGAATCGCGCGGGCCGAGCGGGATCAGGACTCCCTGGGCCGAGAGCTTCGCCAGGAGTCCGGCGTAACGGGCCGGAGAGATTCCGACCTTCCACGCCGGCACGAGCGGCGAAGAGTCGATTTGGTCCCGCTCGGCGACGAATGCCGCCAGGCGGGCTTCGTCGTCGGCCGATTCGAGCGGCGCGGCGCGGGCCGCCAGGTCGGGAATTCGCCGCCGCGGGTCGATCCCCGGATCGAGGATCACCCCCCCCGCCACCGTCAGGGGGGGCGACGCGCGCCGCAGAATGTAGCGTTGTCCCCAGGCGGCGACGATGGGCTTCGCCAGGCGCAATTCGGCATACCCCGTTTCACCGGGCTCGATCGTCATTCCCTTCAGAATGACCCGCGCCGTCGTCTCCGCCGTCCCCAGGTGAAGCGCCAGTTGCATCCGGTCGCGGAGCGCCAGGGGCGAACTCGACAGGCACCGCACGCTGACCAGCATCCGCCTCGTCGGCCGCAGGTACCCCGGCGCGGCAAGCTCCTGGCCGCGGTGCACCTCGTCGGTCTTGATGCCGGCCAGGTTGATCGCCGTCCGCCGCCGCGCGCCGCTTTCGTTCACGAGCTCGCCGTGGCTCTGCACGCTCCGCACGCGGACCGGCGCCTGGCCGGGAAGCAGCTCGAGCGTGTCGCCGGCACGCACTTCTCCCCCCATCACCGATCCTGTGACGACCGTGCCATGACCGGCGATCGAAAACACGCGGTCGATCGGCATGCGAAACAGCTCGCCCCGCGAAGACCATTCGCGCTCGCGCGCCACCTGCACCAGGGCCTCTTTCAACCGGTCGATCCCCGCTCCGGTCTGCGACGACACGGGAACGATGGGGGCCCCTTCCAGAAATGTGCCGCGCACCTGCTCGCCGACTTCGGCCTTCACGAGTTCGAGAAAATCGGGATCCACCAGGTCGATTTTGGTGACTGCGATCACGCCGGCGGAGACTCCGAGCAGATCCATGATTTCGAGGTGCTCGCGGGTCTGGGGCATGACGCCGTCGTCGGCCGCGACCACCAGCAGCGCGAGGTCCACGCCGGTGGCGCCGGCCACCATGTTCTTGACGAATCGCTCGTGGCCGGGGACGTCGACCAGCCCGAAATGAAACTCCTCCACGTCGAAGTGGGCGAATCCAAGGTCGATGGAAATTCCCCGGGCCTGCTCTTCGGGGAGGCGGTCGGTGTCGATCCCCGTGAGCCGCTTGACGAGGCTCGTCTTGCCGTGGTCGATGTGCCCGGCGGTGCCGACGATCACATGCCGCTCTGGGCCCTTCATGACCAGTGGAGCTCTCGCTGACGGACGATGCGATTCAGGCCCGGTTTTCCCGATCCGTCGGGCCGCAGCAGTCCCGCGTGCGGGAAGCGGTGCGGCTGCGCGTCGGAAAGGTGATTCCAGAAAACCGCCACGACAGCCGGTTTGGCGAGCAAAAGCGGGAGGTATTCGTCGATCCATCCGGCCTGCGCCTCTTCGCTGACCGGAGTTTTCCACGAACGGGCGTCGACTTCCAGATCGGTCGTCTGATTCGCGTCGTGCTCGACGCCCGAGGGAAACGCCAGGGTCACCTGCAGCGGCAGCCCCAGCATGCTCCACTGATCGATCAGCCGCGAAAAATCAATCAGGTCCCGCGAGGGGCTCCCCAGCGGCGAATAGCCCACGCCGATCTCGAGGTTGATCGCCGACACCTCCATTCCCGCGCGCACGAGGGCGTCGGCGAAGTGCATGGGGGAAAGCTTGTGCTGCCCGCGGGCCTGGTACTCTCCCC
>JBLMWR010000921.1:0-5452 GCA_050257335.1 Deltaproteobacteria bacterium
GAGGTCATCTGCCCGATGTGCGAGACGCACGGCTTTGTGTCTCCGAAGGCCGCCGGGAAGCTCGTCAAGTGCTGCAATCCACAATGCATGGTGCCGATTTTCACCGCGCCGTTGATCAAGAAGGAAGTCCCGGTCGCCCCTCCCCCGCCGCCGAAAAAGAAGCTCCCCTGGCTGTATCTCGTCGGTGGCATGGTCGCAATCGGGATCGCTGCCGCGTGCATCGTTGTCATGAACCAGACCGGCCCGACCGAGCTTCCACCGGTCATACCCGGCAACGGCATCGGTGCCGGCCTCTCCGCAACGCAAACGAAGACGGACGAGAACGGCAAAACAGAAGCAGGGGCGCAAGCCGACGGCAAGACGGCGCCGCGGACGGACGTCGAGGGACCGGAGCAGGCTCGTCGGCAGATCGTACAGGATGCGCTCGATCGACTCTCCGAAATGTCCCGCAAGGTTCCAAGGGAGCACAAGTCGCTTTATCGGCGCCTGGCGGCGACGGCCTTTATCGCCGCCGGGGATCTGAAGGAGGTCGATGTCCAGCTCGATCTGCTGGAAAAGCGTGGTTCCCCCAGCCCGTACGAAGCCGTGCTCCCCCGGGCGGCCCTGGCGTGGCAAAAGCAGGCCGCATCTCCCGACGATTTCGGGGAGGAAGTGAGCCGCATCAAGCGCCTGGCCGACAAACTTCCGAAACGCGGCCGCTTCGCTACGGAAGCCGCCCTGGTCGCTGCACCGCTCCTGGTGGTCACGGGCAAGGCCGCCGAGGCTCGTCAGCTTCTGGCTGATCATCGCAGCGACCGAGGAATTGAACAGGTCGCCGCGGCGATGCAAGTCGTCGTTGACGATCATACCTTCAATCTCGACACGACATTGCCTGGCCGGACCATCGGCGACTGGCAGGCGCCCCTGGAGGCGGCGGTCGCACTGATTCTCGTCCATCACGGCCATTGGGACGAGGCCTTTGCCTGGTCGACTCAGTCCGAAGATCCAGTGACCCGTACCGAGCTTACGACTCTGTGGGCTGAAACCTACCTGCGCCACGCCGTCCCGGCCGACGATGCCACGGGATTCGAACGGGCGAAAAAGGCGGCGGAGGGGCTGCCGGCCGAGAGCCAGGCCCGCCTTTTGGCCCGACTGTCCGCGGTGAAGCTGGCGGCCGGGGATCGCGCCGCGGCCGAAGGATTGATCGCGCAGGCACTGCAGCTCGCCGCCCGGATTTCCCCCGCGAAGCCGATCCATGTGGAAGGGACCAAGCCGCTGCTGGATCTGAAACTTCCCGACCCGACTTCGTACGTGCAGACGGCCCTGGCCACCGCGGAAATCGCCGGAGTGCAGACGCAGCTCGGGGATGCGGATGCGGCCTGGCGGAACGTTCTGCTGAGCCTGAGGCTGCTGCACGGCATCGCCCCTTCGACCAGTTGGAGGGACGAGCGCATCAGGCGTCTGCTTGAGGAACCCGACGAGATTAAGGGCGAGCTGAAACGGGCGCTGGGCTTGAAGACCGACGACGAAGTACGGCGGAATTTCGGCAATTACAAGGAAAAACTCACAGACGTTCATGCGGCGACGGAAGTGCGCTCCTTCTGGCAGGGGGTCGTGCTCGAAGCCGCGGCCGGATTCGGATTGCTCGATCAGGTCTGGGATGAACTGCAGGTTCTCGATCACAAGCCGTCGATCCACGAGCGCGAGCCCCTCCTGTCGACGGCCCTCCCCCTGCTCGTGGCCGCCCGCTATGCGGCCGCCGGAAATCAGAAGAAAGCGGCCGAAATCCGAAAGACAGTCGAGAAACGGACCAACTACGACGACGCGCAGGTGGTCAAACAGATCACCGAGGATGTCTTCCATGCCGGCGACTATTCCGATTGCATAAGACGGCTCGACACGGCTATGAACTCGTCGGGGGTGCTGCACGAATGGGCGCTGCGGCTGGCGTGCCGGCTGGTTATCGCCGGAAGAATTCCCGATGCCGTTGCCTTCTGCAACAGCATCCGCGACCAGGCTCTGCGCGTGGACGGACTGTTTCTGACGGGGGCGCTGGCCGCCCGGACAGGACACGCCCCGGAGTTCTGGAAGGAGGCGGCGCACGTCGGAATCATGGAAAGTGCCGCCGCCTGCGCGGGGCTCGTTGCGGGCCTGAAGTCGTTTCCCGACGGACCGGCTGATGCAGGCCCGAGGCATGCCGAGGAGAAGAAATAGAGACCGAAAGAATTCAAGTGTTCAGCCGCGGGACTCACCCCGCGCGTTTCCTCTGTTCGCCCCTTTTTCATTCTTTCTCGCATGCCTTCCCTCCTGTCGTTGACCGGCGGTCGCCTCGTCCTGTTCCTGGCCGCGGCGTGTGGTGTGTCCCCCGTTTCCGCGGGCGATTTTCCGCCGGTTTCCGCGCTGAAACCGAATCCCGAATTGCCCGATCCACTGACCATGTTCGACGGCCGGAAGGTTGGCGGCCGCGAGCAATGGATCAAAGAGCGGCGACCAGAGCTGATTCGCCTCTTTCAGCATTACATGTACGGCGAGCCGCCCCCGGCGCCGACGACGATCGAGAAGGCGATCGAACGCGTGGATGCCGGCTATTTCGGGGGAAAGGCGACGAAGAAAGAGGTGACGATTTCCTTCGGACCTCCGGGAGCCCCGAAGATCCATCTGCTGGTCGTGACTCCCAAACAGCCGGCCGGGCCCAGGCCGGTCTTTCTGGGAATCAACTTTTGCGGCAATCACACGCTGCTTGACGACCCCATGATCGCGCTCCCCGAAGCATGGATGCCCGACCACTGCGCCGGCTGCCGCGAGCACCGCGCGACGGACGCCGGGCGCGGGACGCAGAAGGACGTCTGGGCCGTCGAGCAGACAATCGATCGGGGCTACGCCCTGGCGTGCTTCTACTGCGGCGACGTCGACCCCGACCGCAACGATTTCAGCGACGGGATTCACCCCTTCTACGCCCCCCCGGGCCGGTCCGGACGCGGCCCGCACGAGTGGGGTACGATCGCCGCCTGGGCCTACGGCGTGCATCGCGCCGTCGATTATCTCGTCACCGACAGTGACCTCGACAAGACCCGCATCGCCGTCGTCGGACATTCCCGCCTCGGAAAGACCGCGCTTCTGGCCGGCGCGCTCGACGAGCGGATCGCGCTGGTCATCCCGCATCAGGCGGGGTGCGGCGGAACGGCGCCCAGCCGGCACGAGGTGGGGGAGCAGGTGCGGCAGATCAACGACCGCTTTCCGCACTGGTTCTGCGACGAGTTCAAGAAATTCAACGAGCAGGTCGACCGGCTCCCGTTCGATCAGCATTGCCTGGTGGCACTGTGCGCTCCGCGCCCGGTGCTCCTCTCCAACGCCCAGGAAGATACGTGGGCCGACCCGGACGGGCAGTTCCGCGTGCTGCAGGGGGCCGACCCCGTCTATCGCCTGCTCGGCTCGAAGGGGCTCGGCGGCGGGCGGCTGCCCGAGCCCGACCGGCTGCTCGACACTCCGCTCGGTTATTACATCCGCCCGGGCAAGCATTCAATGACCGCCGGCGACTGGAAGGTCTTCATCGCTTTTGCGGACAGGCACTTCGGGGTGAAGAATTGAGTTCGCAGAATCCGCTCGCGGTCATTTTCGACATGGATGGCGTCCTCGTCGATTCCTACCGGGCGCACTGGCAGAGCTGGCATTTCATGGCCGACGAGCTGGGCAAAGGATTGACGGAAGAGCAATTCGTCTCGACGTTCGGCCGAACCAGTCGTGAGATCATCGCCGAACATTGGGGAGCCAACGCCCTGTCGCCCGAGGAAATCACCGAATTCGATCGCCGGAAGGAAGCCCTCTATCGGGAGATCGTGGCGCGGGATTTTCCCGCGATGGACGGGGCCCGCGACCTGATTCGCGAACTGCACGCCGCCGGGTTTCGACTGGCGGTCGGCTCCTCGGGGCCTCCCGAGAACGTCGCCCTTGCCGTCGAGCGACTGGCAGCCGGCCCGTTCTTCGATGCCTTGATTACGGGCCGGGACGTGACCCGCGGCAAGCCCGATCCGCAGGTGTTTCTGGTGGCGGCCGAGCGCCTGGGAGTCGCGCCGGCAAATTGTGCAGTCATTGAAGACGCTCCGGTCGGGATCGCCGCTGCCAACGCCGCCGGAATGGCCAGCATCGCCCTGCTCAGCACCGGGCACACCGCCGAAAGCGTCATGTCCGCGCGGCTCGTCGTCCAGTCGCTGCGGGAATTGTCCGCCGCCCGGATTGCCGGGTTCATCGCGGCGGGGGTAGACTATGACCAGTTGCCATGAGTTGTAGGGGCACACATTGTCCGGGAGACCGCCTCATGCTTCGATTGCCGCACGTCATCCTGCTGGGATGCGTGGTCTGCTTCGCCGGGTGCCTTGATTTCTCGACGAAACCCGTCGCCGAAGAAAAGAAGCCGGCGAAGTCCGAAGTGACGGGCGAAGGAATCTTCAAGAAAACGACGCGGGAGGTCGGGAAGTTCGACCCGAATGCCGCGCACCAGGTCGTCAGCGATCAGAAGATCAATGCCACCGACCCGATCACCGGGCCGCTGGCGGCTTACGGCCCGATCCTGGAGTCGTTTGCCATTTTGCAGATCAAGCAGGACATTATCGCCTTCGAAGTCGAGGCGGGGCACTATCCCACCTACGAAGAGTTCATGGAAAAGATCATCAACGGGAACGGTCGCGACCTCCCGGTGCTGCCGTACAAGGGGAAGTATATGTACGACGAGGGGAAGCACCAATTGCTCGTCGTTCGCGACCTGGAGAACGCGGCAAAGGCGAAGGGAGAAGAATAAGGAGTGTCACGGAGTGCGGGCGCGATCCTTCCGGTCTCTGTTGACTCCTCTCACGTCTCAAACAGCGCGTCCACGAACGCATCCGGGTCGAACAGTTCCAGATCGTCGATCTGTTCGCCGACGCCGACGTACTTCACCGGCAGGTTCATCATCTGCCGGATCGCAAGGACGATTCCCCCTTTGGCGGTGCCGTCCAGTTTCGCCAGGATGAGCCCCGTACACGACACCGCCTGCGAAAAGTTCTGCGCCTGGCTGATTCCGTTCTGTCCCGTCGTGGCGTCCAGAACGAGCAGCACTTCGTGAGGCGCCCCGGAAATCTTGTCGGAAATCACCCGCTGGATTTTCGAGAGCTGCTTCATCAGGTTCTGCTGCGTCTGGAGTCGCCCGGCGGTGTCGACGATCAGAACGTCGGCGTTGATTTCCAGGGCCTTCATGCACCCGGCGTACGCCACCGCGGCCGGGTCGGAACCGCCGGGCTTGGTGACGATCTCACATCCCAGCCGCTGGCTCCAGAGGGTCAGTTGCTCGACGGCGGCAGCCCGAAACGTGTCCCCCGCCGCCAGAACCACCGACTTGCCGTTCCTCTTGAGAAGATTCGCCAGCTTGGCGATCGACGTTGTCTTGCCGACTCCGTTGACCCCGGCGACGAGAATGACGGTCGCTCCCTGGGGTGCGAAG
>JBLMWR010000922.1:0-3201 GCA_050257335.1 Deltaproteobacteria bacterium
GAAATGCCGATCGCCGCGGTGAGGCTGGCGTCGATCAGGCCGCGGGGGGCCTTGCCGCTCATGGCCACCCAGACGGTCAGAATGAGTCCGGTCGTGACAAAGGCGGCGACGGTGATTTTCCACAGACCGCTGGCGACGTAGAACCAGAAACAGGTGCGCCCCCGCCCCCGGTCGGGGTCGGTCCGCAGCAGCCAGTGGGCGGTCAGAAAATCGTTCCAGCCGAACTTGGTGCAAGCCACGACGATGGCGAACGACGGTCGGGCGGTCACCTCGTAAATGAGCCAGCCCATCGGGAGCATGGCTCCCCAGGAAATGTGGTCCGTCCACCGGCGGGCCGGAGTTTCGTCCTCGAGGCTGTCCGGCAGATCGTGCATGGGGCGATTCCTTCGGCGGTTATTGTAGAGAAACCGCAGCGGGGAGGTGAAGGGAGGTTTCGAGGGACGAGGGAATTGCAAATTCAAAAATGAAATATGCAGGATAAAAATTGGCTCCGGCGACGACGAGGCGGGATGTGGATTGTCTGTTGTGGCTCGACAGGACTCACGGGGACCAGCCTGTCGGTCGGTGCCCGCACGTGGGGAGTGCATCCGTTATCTGGGACCGGGCCACCCGACCACCTTATGATTCGCTGAACGTCTGGACCACCCCCAATGAACGGATGGGTCCGCGTGTGGTTGCGCTTTGATTGCAGAGTATGCTATGTTTATGCTTCGTATTTCTTTCTGACCTTTTGTGTGCCCTGCAACGTGACTGAGATCGAAAATTACAGTCTGGCCCTGCTGGAGGTCGGCAATCTGACGCCGGCATTGATGGTGGCCGATTTGTGCGTGAAGGCCGCGGGGGTGCACTTGATGGGGATCGAGAGCACCGACGGGCCGCAGCAGTGCATCAAGCTGTCGGGGACGACTGCCGACGTCACGCACGCCGCCGAGGCGGGGCGGACGCTGGCCGAAAAAATGGGGAGCACGGGGCTCATCTCGATTCTGCCGGCGCCGCTGGCCGTTGTGCGTCAGCTTGCCGACCCGAAGCCGGTTTACAGCCCGATGCTGGGGCTCTACGATTACCGCATTCCACGAGAGAAACACATGAGCACTTCCGACGCCATCGGATTACTCGAAACGCAGGGGCTCGTCGCCGCGCTGCACGCCACCGACGACATGCTCAAATCATCGAACGTGTCGCTGGTCGGTAAGGAAAAAATCGGCGCGGCGTACGTGACGATCGTCGTCAAAGGGGACGTGGCGGCCGTGCAGACGGCGATCGCCACGGGGAAGACGACGGTCGAGCGCCTGGGGGGAAAACTGATCCTTGCCGACGTCATCCCCCGCCCGCATCCGGAGCTGGCGGCCCTGCTGCCGGGATAGTTCTGCAATGCACGGACTCGAAAGCCGACACGCGGCGCGGGGGCGAAGCGAACCTCCGGCCGGAACGAAAATGCATTTAACCGCGGATGACGCGGATACGCGCGGAAAAGTACGAACAACATGAGCTGGCCCATCCGCGCGTATCCGCGACATTCGCGGTTCTTCTTCGTCTGATTTGAAATTGACGAACTCCGCAGGGCCCATGATGGAAACGGCCATCGTGAAGCAGTCTGGGCGGCCTGTTGCGGCATCGAGTGCGCCTTCGCACGCGCCGGGCTACCGGCGCTCGCCGGCGGTCCCCGTCGCGGCGGCGTTCGCAGGCGGGATTCTCGCCGACCACCTGCTCGAAGCTGATCTGCGGGTGTGGCTCGTTGCGGCGGCGGTTTGTCTGAGCGGCTGGGCAATCTGTCTTGTCCGCCGGCTGGCCCGGTCCAGTGCCATGCTGTTGTTGACCGCCGTGCTGATTGCGGGCGCCGGCTGGCATCACTGGCGCTGGTCGATCGTGGGGGCCGATCATATCGTCCGCTTCGCCGAAGAGACTCCGCAGCCGGTGCGCCTGACGGGGTGCCTTGCCGATCAGCCATGGATCGTTCCCCGCAAGGAGCAGGAGCTGCCCGCGTCGATTCCGGCATACGATCGCACGTTGTGCACGGTTGATTGCCACACGCTGATTTCTGGAAAGGACGTGCAACTGATCTCGGGGCGGGTGCGGGTCGAGATCAGCGGGCATCTGGTGCAGGGGAGCGTTGGCGACGAAGTCGAGGTGGTGGGACTTCTGGCACGTCCCGGCGGGCCGCGAAATCCCGGGGCCTTCGATTTCCGCCGGTATCTCCGGTCGGATGGCCTCCTGGCGACCGTGCACTGCAGTGAGCCCGAAGATGTGCGGGTCGTCGAGGCCGGCGGAAGCTGGTTCCGCCGCGCCCAGGCGCGTTTGCGCATCCGGGCCGAGCAGATGCTGCGGCAGAAACTTTCCGACCGCACGGCTCCCGTCGGCATTGCCCTGCTGCTGGGGACGCGGACGGCGATTCCGGACGAGGTGCGGACGGCGTTCACCGAGAGCGGGACCATGCACATCCTGGCCATTTCGGGGTCGAACGTGGGGATCCTGGCGGGGCTGTTGTGGCTGGTGTCGCACGTGGCGGGGTTCGGGCGCAGGGGGAGCGTGGGGCTGATTCTGGCGGGGGTCCTGGCCTATTCGTTCGTCGCCGACGCGCAGCCGCCCGTGATGCGGGCCGTGCTGATGATCGTCGCCACGCTGGCGGGCAGGCCGTGGCATCGCGAGGGGTCGCTGGTGAACGGCCTGGCGCTGGCGGCCCTGGGGGTGCTCGTCTGGAATCCGGCCCACCTCTTCGATGTGGGAGCGCAACTCTCCTTTCTGGCGGTGGCGGGGCTCATCTGGGCCCCGTCATGGAGCCGCTTCCTGCCCGGCATCGCCGATAAGTCTCCGGACCCGAGGGATCAATTGGAACGGCCGGTATTCCGTCGCTGGGCCAGGTCGGGACTTCGGACGCTGCTGACCGTCCACGTGACGATCGCAGCGATCTGGCTGTTCACTCTGCCGCTGACGATGGCCCGGTTCAACATCGTCTCGCCGGTCGGGTTTGTGGTCAACGTCCTCCTCGCGCCGCTGGTCGTGGCCATCTTGTGGTGCGGGTACGCGCTGCTCCTGACGGGGCTGTCGATCCCAATCCTGGCGGGCCCCTTCGCCTTCGGCTTCGACGCCGGACTGAAGCTCATGCTCGGCCTCATCGAGCATTCGGCCGCAATTCCCGGCGGGCATTTGTATTTGGCCGGCCCCGCGAACGGGTGGCTCGCCGGGTTTTACGTCTGTTTGGCG
>JBLMWR010000923.1:0-3209 GCA_050257335.1 Deltaproteobacteria bacterium
GGCTACGGGAGTCAGCACGGCTGCCACGGACAAGCGAAGAGAAGCCCCTGAGGATCCGGACGCAGTGCGTTATGACGGCGCGCGCGATACGACCGAAAGATACAGGTGAGGGGGCTGCCAGTCGCCGAGCATTCTCTTGCAAATCGAGCCAGTCTTCCACCTGTTGTTTGGTGCCAATGAAGACAGTCTGCTGGTCCCTGTCAATGATGTGCCGCTGGGTGCCGCTGACATACTTGACGAAATACATGGGCGCCTCCCCGACGTTCGGCCCGGGAACGGAGCCTCATTCCGTTTGGTTCGATCAAGGTTCCACCTGAAAAGACATGGCCAGCTTCGATTCTACGATCGCCGAATGAGCTCCGAACGCCGGAGAGACTCGCGTCTTGCCCTAACACACGCGTTCGTTAAACCTGAACAATCGGCCGAGCTGCGTCACCTGCAGAACGTTCCGCACCTCTGCGGAAATGTTGTACAACTGCACCTCGATCCCCATCCGTGTGAGTGACGCCAACAGTCCCAGCACGACACTCGGAATGTACCGAACGTTCATTAAATCGAACACCAGGGACTTGCAGTCATGGAGCCTCACCAGCTCCCGGATTTCCTCGCGGCATTCGTCGACATCGTTCTGGTCAAGCACCGCAGCCTCTCCAAACCCGATGACAATCCGCGGGCCGGTCTCGTACACGCGCAGAACATCGTGTCGAATTGGCATGGGACGTTTTCCGCTGTTGCCGGCGGCTCTGTTTGGGGCTTTGATGACGGAAGGCGGAACGTCGACGGTCGTCAGTAATGGTATCCCTCTGGCGTGAGCGGACAACAGCACCTTTCGGGAAAGTAATGTGGCTCAAGGGAACACGATGCCGGGGAACGGTTTCGAATGCCCCGGGCATCGACTGATCCAGCAGCGTTTGCCGTCATTCGCCGCAACCCTGGCCGAGGTCGCGCGCCCTCCCCGGCGGTTCTTCCTCGGCGTTGTAACAGTCCCGCTGATCGTCAGGCCTCCGGCCAGCGCGCGTCGGTGTGTCCGGCCGAAGTGCCTCGACTTGCAACTTAGCCTTACGCGAATCAAGCCAAGACGATCAACCATCTGCCGGCACCCAGATGCTGGAAGCGTCCGCCGCCTCTTGAACGCAGATCAGAGCAATGGCCTGACGGACGCACTTGCCGCCGCCCCGTGGTATACTGGCACGGCCGTGAAGTATCATCCCGCAGCGTGTAAGCTACCTCTCCGCTGGTAGCCGTGCGTCTTCATGAACGATGTCACCCGTAACCGATGATCCCCGCCGCAAGAAACCTGGTGTGACCTTCTGCGCGACCGTGGTGGTGGTCGTGGTGCTGATCGGCTACGAATCGGCAACCAGATAGTGCTGGATGCTTGTCTCTGACTCAATGCTTTCGCCTCTGTCTCCGGAATTCGGCGACCGTCAGTCGGCGGCCAGGTTGAGAAATCCGGGGCGTGAACCGTTTCGGAAAAAGACCGCGCAACGCATCGACAAAATCCCGGAGTCGCGAACCAACTGGAAGCGTTTTCGGTTGGACGTTTTCTTGAAAGTCGAGCCAATCTTCCACCTGCCGCATGGTGCCGACAAAGGCGACTTTTTCGTTCTCGTCAATGACCTTCCACTGATCGCCAGCGACGTAATCGACGTGATACATGGGGACCCATTGACGACGGGAATTGGAACCGAGCCATCTCCGTATCCTTTACGACAAGATTCCGCTTGTGCGAGCCCACATTTGATTCTCAGCACGCCGCCGACGTGGGGCTGTAGGAATTCTCCCCTGTCAAAGGATCGGTGAAATCCTGATAGTGCACGTTCCGGGAGTTTAGCTTGGTCGAGTTCTCTCTGATCGCCCCTGCTATCCGTCCGTTACCCTGTCAAGGCACGGTCTTGACGACGAGAGTTGTTCTCGCGGAGAGCGTGATCAAAAGCCAACTACCCCCGGCTACCTGTCGTCAACCGGGGGTGTTGTATCGAATGAAGCTCTTCAAATCAGCTCGATCCAACGTTACTGAGCTGCATCAGCAGGAACGACCGTCAAGGGAGGCGCCACGGTCGCCTGTGACGGCTCGGCAATTGCCATCCGCGTTCGGCCGGCAATTTGATCGCGGGCCGCCAATCTCTGGCTTGCGGCGCATCCCCGCAGGTCGGGCAGGCCCCGGTCCGGGCGGGGGTTGTTGGAAAGAGCAGAAACGAAAAAAGCCGCGGACGGTGGCTGCGTCTCGCGGCTCTTTCAGGAGCACGCCCCCGCCTGATAGGCGGATAGCTACCAAGATCGGAATTACTAACCCGACCGCTTCAGTCGAAAACATCCGCAGAATCGGAAATGAGGCGCAACCGTGGGCTGCCCGGGCGCCCGTCGAGACTGGATTGCTGGAAGCAGCAGGAACAAAAAAGCCGCTGACTGCTGGTGCGTCCCGCGGCTTTTCTGGATCCCCCGCGCTCGCCCTGCACGACCGCCGGGTTGGCAAAAGCATTATCGGCATTTCAAACCGATCACTACAGCCGGAATTATCGGCAAAACCGGAAAGTTAGGAATTTGCCGGCGGGGGCGCCGGCCCGTCATGGCGGCCTGAGGGGCGTTGCGAGGCAACGCGCCGGCAACGGCGCGCTTGGCAACGACACAGGGTACAGGTGCGCCAGAATGACCAGCGATGAAGTGTTGCGAATCGTTGAGACCTACTGGGCCGGGATCCAGCATGCGCCGCCCGACCTTCCCGACTTGTTTGACCAGGCGCGACTCGAAAAGGACACATCCCTCACCGAGGTGTTCCGCGAGGACTTGGATGGCCTTCCACTCCGGAACGGTTTCAGGATTGTTAGTGGCCGTTATCAACTGCCGCCCGGCGGCCGGAGAGTATATTGACGCGAAGGGGCCGTCGTTCTGGGTAGGCAACGAGACCGGCACGTTCTGCAGATTTTGCAGTCTCTGGTCGCCACTCCATTCTCTCCCCACAGCGACGGCGGGCGACGCAAAGTGATCGGAAGCCACATGCGCACCTATTGCCCCTCGGGCAGCACGGCATTTTGCAGCCGCCCGAACTTTCGGGACGGCGGATCCGGGATGCCTTTTTCAGAAATTGCCTGCATGATCGGCGATTAAAATTAACGGGGCCGCAAGTTCGTCGTAACGCTTTCGCCATTGCCTCGATTCATTGGCATTGGCGGCCCGAAACCCGAGATCGGACCATTACTTAATCCGGT
>JBLMWR010000924.1:0-3259 GCA_050257335.1 Deltaproteobacteria bacterium
GCGAAGAATCCGGCCAATTTTTCGGATTTTTTGCAGATCTGAAAGGGGCTCCCGGACCGCGCGGTCGCGGCTCCGCAACCGATGACGCCATCCCCGGTTGTGGCGAGCGCCCCGTTCCGCGGCGCGCGACAAGCGCAGGCCGGTTTTATTCACCCATAGATATTCATCCGCGACCGGCAGAGGAAAATCGCGGCATGGTTTTTGCCGATTGGGGCCGAGCGGGCACATCCGTGCGAGAACATACGCCGCCGGGCTTCCCTCCCTGTTTTTTTACGCAGGGCGTGGTGCGCTGAACTCGCACCCGCTTTCGAACTTGAGCCACGCCCTTCGCTTGGGACTCAGGGTGTGCCATCCAGGTTTCGGGGCGTTAAAACAACTCGCGGATCGGCTCCCCTTCCAAAAGGAGGGGAATGGGGCGCTGGCTGCGATCAGGAAGGGTCTCGGCATGGTCAATCCCCAGGGCATGGTAGATCGAGGCCAAAAGGTCGCCGGGAACCAGGGGGCGAAGGAACCCGCGCCGATTCTGGAGCCTGACCGAGAGTGCAGGCATCACGCCAGAATCTCGCGGATGGGCTGGCCGCCGTGGGCGATTTCGACGGGGCGGTTCGTACGATCGGGGACGCGGTATTCCGGGCTGATCCCCAGGATGGAATAAATCGTGGCGCAGATATCCGCCGTGCTGGCGGGGTTGGACTTTACATACGCGGCCTGGGCGTCGGAAGCGCCGTACACGGTTCCGCCGCGCACTCCCGCCCCGGCGAGCACGGCCGAGTAACAGAAGGTCCAGTGATCGCGTCCCGCATTGGCGTTGATCCGCGGGGTGCGCCCCATTTCGCTCATGATGACGACCAGCGTTTCGTCGAGCAGCCCGCTGCGCTCGAGGTCTTCCATGAGCGCCGTAAACGTCTGATCGAAGCCCGGAAGCTTGTTCGTCTTCAGGATCGAGAAGTTCCGCTGGTGCGTATCCCAGGCGTCGAAGTCGATCTTGATCCGGTCCCAGTACAGGTCCCACGTCACGTTCACGAACTTGACGCCGTTCTCGACCAGCCTCCGGGCGATCAGCGTGGTATTCCCGAACAGCGTGCGGCCGTACCGGTCGAGCACTTTCGGATCTTCGGACTTGAGATCGAAGCACGACCGCAGCCGCGACGACGTCAACAGGTCAAAGGCCTTCTGCTGCGCGCGGTCGAAGTTCGCCGCCGTTCCCTCCCGCTCCGCCCGCCGGACTTCGTCGTCGAGCTGGCCCAGCAGCGTCCGCCGCAGGTTCAGCCGGTCGATCGTGATCCCTTCCTGCAAGACGCTGTTGGGGAGCACCGGCTCGCCGCGCACGGTCTGCGGCGTTCCCGGAAGCGGCTGATGGCCGACGTTGTCCCAGAACGGCTCGCACTCGGTCGTCAGCGCGTCGTATTTCTTCCCCAGAAATCCGCCATACGGCCCGGCGCGGCGGAAGGCCTGCCCCCATCCGAGCCAGTTCGGCATGTAGACGTAGGCAGGAAAGTCGTCGAGGGCCATGCCTGGCGCGAAGTTCGCCCCAAGTGCCGCCGACGCGACTTCGGTCCGCCGCCGCTCGCCGCGGAAATGCCCCTGCCCCTTGAGATATTCGCACATCGACCCCATGCTCGGCGGATCGTTGTCGGTCGGATGCTGGTTCGGGGGCGGAAGCTCCCACCCGCAATAGGACGGCAGGCAGTTGTGGCACCCCGCCTTGTGATTCACCGACCGCACGATCGCCATCTTGTGCATCCAGCTCGCCGTCATCGGCAAATGCTCGCCGATCTGGATTCCGGCGACGTTCGTGTCGATGGGCTTGAACTCGCCGCGGATCTCCGGCGGCGCCTCGGGCTTGAGGTCCCACATGTCCTGCGTCGCGGCGCCGCCCAGCAGATAGAGCAGAATGACGCTTTTGGCCTTGCCGGGAACGATCTTCCCCGCTTCTTCCGCCCGCAGGAACTGCGGCAGCCCGAACCCCCCGAGTGCCGTGAGGGCCCCGGCTTTCAGCGTCTCGCGGCGGGTGATCCCGTCACAACACCGCCGCGGACTGCCGAGCATCGTCAGCATGGGTCACCTGAAAAGCGTATTCGATCCTGCGAACACATAAGAATATACTCATAAGATAGCAGCTTCCGCAAGTTGAAGATTGGCGAGCCCGGGATGTAAGTCCCGGGGTATGTGACATACCCCGGACGATCACCCGCGGGGAGACACCAACTGCCCCGCCTTGACAATCCCGCCCTGCATCACCGCGACGAACCGCCGGCGATCTTCCAGCAGGGAAATATCGGCGAGCACGTCGCCGTCGACGACAAGCAGGTCGGCGAGCTTGCCGGCTTCGACGGTGCCGAACTCCTTCTCGCGCCCCATGATTTCCGCGCCGGTCTTCGTGGCGCACGTGATCGTCTCCAGCGGGCTGAATCCGACGAACTTCACGAAAAAGGTCAACTCGCGGGCGTAATCACCGTGCGGGTTCCACCCGAAGCCGTAATCGCCCCCCATCCCCAGCCGGCCCCCCGCCTTGAGAATCCGCCGGCAGCTTTCGGCTCCTCCCTCCAGCGTCTCCTTGTGGCCGTCGATGACGCGCTGCGACAGCCCGAACTCGGGCCCCCGTTCGATGCTCGCCTGCTCGAAGTAGAGCGCCGGGACGACCGGCGTGTTTCGCCTGATGAGCAGCTCCAGCGCTTCGTCGTCCATGAATGTGCCGTGCTCGATCGTGTCATAACCAGCCCGCAGGGCGTTCTTGATCCCCGCCGTCGCCCGGCAATGCCCGGTAACCTTCAGCCCGTGGTTATGTGCCGTGGCGACGACGGCGTTCATCTCGTCGAATGTCATGCACAGCGTGTGATGATCGTTCGTGTCGGGGGCGGCGGCGTCGCCGGTGGGATACGTCTTGACCCATTCGACGCCGTCCTTGACCAGCTTGCGGACTGCAGCCCGCGCTTCGTCGGGACCGTTGATGAGCAGCACCAGCCCCTCCATCCCGATCTTGCGGAAATCGGGGTTCCAGTCCATGAGCCCGCCCACTCCGCAGATCTCGCGGCCGCTGGCAGCCAGCCGCGGTCCGGGAGTGACGTCATTCTGGATCGCCTTCTTCAGCCATACGTCGATGTTGAAGAGGCTCCCGCCGCTGCGGGCCGCGGTGTACCCGCATTCCAGCGCGAGCTTCGCATTGCTCGCCGCCAGCAGCGTGACGTATTCGACCGGATACTTGATGTCGAGGTCTTCCAGGGCGGCGACGTTGAAATAGGTGGCATGAAAATGCGCC
>JBLMWR010000925.1:0-5470 GCA_050257335.1 Deltaproteobacteria bacterium
GATACGCCCGCCGCACAAAAATAGTATCGCTGCAGACGGCGGACGGATTGATCCGCAGCTCTTTCAGCCGCGCGAAGACGTGCTCGTCCACGAAGTTCGCCGGCGGCGGACCGGTCCACGCGAAACCCGGCCGGGCGGGAACGAACGCCAGCCGAACGGGGACTTGCCGGTCGAGGTATCGCACGACAACGGTCGTCGTCCCCATGCCGCGGCGCTGGACGAGCCCATCGTGGCCGGCGTCGGCGAGCTGATTCGAGAGGTCATAGACCGCAAGGCCCGTCACGTCGCGGCGGCTCCCGTCCGAAAACGTCGCCGTCACGTGGAGCTGCACGCGATCGTCCGGTTCGACGACGACCAGATCGCGCGGCTCCACCGAAAGTTCCCGCAACCTGGGGGCGTCTTGCGGATCGGCCGGAAGGCCGGCGGCGATCCACCGCCGCAGGAGGGTGTATTCCGGCGACGACGTGTTGAAGCGCCGGCCACCTTCGTGCGGCACGTGCATCGTCGGCTTCAGCAGCGCGAGGCTCTGATCAGGTTCCAGCAGATTGATCCGCCGCCCCGTCTGGTCGCGGGACAAGACGGCGATGTCCCACGCCGGGTCTTCCCCCCTCAGGCTCAGCTTGAAGCCTCCCTTGCCGAACTTGTTGCCGTGGCAGACCCCCATGTTGCAGCCCGCCTTCGACAGCACGGCCATGACATCGTTATGAAACGAGACCGGCGAGTCTGGCACATCGGCAGCGGATCCAGCCGCCGGAAAAGCAGCGATCGCCAGCGCCGCCGACGCTGCCAGACTCAATCCGCGATGTACCGCCGACGTTTGCATTTCATAATTCTACAGCATGCCCCGACCGCTCAAAAGGGTGTCTGCTGTCGTTGTCGTGCACGGAAGCCAGAGGAGTTTAATCGCGGATAACGCGGATACGCGCGGATAAGTACGAACAACGTGAACTGGCATCCCGGCGCGCCGGGACGCGTATCCGCGTCATCCGCGGTTCTTCCTGGTCATGAGCTGAAGTGGCCATTGATTCTCACAATTTCGTCCCGCTCTTTCGTGCCTTTGGCGTCTTTCGTGGTTTTTCCCCTTTTCTCCGCGCCCTCGGCGTTCTCGGCGGTTCAAGAAAGCCCATTCCCTGTGCTGGAGCGACGGTGTTGAATCGTAGTTGCCATCGGTCCATTTCCGCATTAGACATTCCGTGCGGCTTGGAAACAATCTGAATCGGGGCCATTCGCGAGGTCCGCGGTTAGCCACTTTCGTGTTTTTCGTGTGTTTCGTGGTTATCGGATTTTGAACCACGAAATACGCGAAAGACGCGAAATCAAGAAACGAAGCGGGCGATCGTTGACGGCCATCGGCGTCACCTTGGCAAGACCACCCCTGCGGAACTATGCTGCCGTTGTTCACTCGCCGCGCTGGTGCCGACAATTGAATCGCCGGTGCCGAACGATTCCCATTTGAGACATCCAACGATGACCGCGCAGTTCTTCAAAGTTACAGTGGCAGTGGCGCTCTTCTTCGCCCTGCGCAGCCTGACGTTCGCGGCCGACGCCAAGACGGTGTTCGAGCCGCTCGTCTTCAAGACCGCCGACGGGCGAAAGCTCAACTACCGGCTCATGAAACCCGGGAATTACGACCCGCAGAAGAAATATCCGCTGGTCCTGTTTCTTCACGGGGCCGGAGAGCGCGGCGACGACAACGTGGCCCAGCTCGTCCACGGGATGAACGATTTCGCCAAAGACGAGAACCGCGAGAAATATCCCTGCTTCGTCGTGGCGCCGCAGTGTCCGGAAGGAAAGCGCTGGGTCGAGGTCGACTGGACCCTCGACGCGCACGACTTCGACCAGACGCCCTCGGCCACCATGCGGCTCGTGATCGAGCTGCTCGAGAAGTTGCCGGAGGAGTTCGGCATCGACGCATCGCGGCTGTACGTGACGGGGCTCTCGATGGGGGGCTTCGGCACGTGGGACCTGATCTCGCGGTTTCCCGACAAATTCGCGGCCGCCGCTCCGATCTGCGGCGGGGCCGACCTGAAGCTGGCTCCCCAATTGGTGAAAGTCCCGATCTGGACGTTTCACGGCGACAAAGACACGGTGGTCAAGCTCCACCGCACCATGGATATGGTGGAAGCGATCAAAAAGGCTGGAGGGAAACCGCTCTATACCGAGTACGCCGGCGTCGGCCACGACTCGTGGGTACGGGCTTACAGCGACCCGAAGCTCATGGATTGGATGTTCGCGCAGAAGCTGTCGAAGTGAGTGTCGCGCGCACCTTGAATTGACCTCGAATTCACATCACAGACAACGCGTTTAGCGCCGAGGCGCAGCCGGGGACCTTCTGCAAAGAGGTTCAACTGTGCCTCACCGCTGAACGGAGGAGTTTTTTATGACAGTCCCCTACGACATTTCGATTCCTGCTTTGCCGGTGCGGCCGGAAGAGAGCCACAAGGGGACGTTCGGCAGCGTGCTCATTGTCGCCGGCAGCCGGGGGATGAGCGGCGCGGCGTGCCTGGCGGGGCTGGGCGCGCTGCGTGGCGGGGCGGGGCTGGTATTCGTTGCCGTCCCGGCCGGCATTCAGGCGATCGTTGCGGCCACCGAGCCGTCCTGTTTGACCGTTGCCCTCTCCGAGGACGATCAGGGGCGGATCAGCCGCACGGCGACGGCGGAAGTGCTCTCGCGGGCTCAGCACGCCACGGCGGTCGCCATCGGCCCGGGGTGGGGGAAATCCCCCGACCTGACGGAACTGGCCAATATGCTGTATACCCACGTCGAACGGCCGCTCGTCGTCGATGCCGATGCGCTCAATGCCCTGGCCTCTTCACCCGCAGGTGTTCCGAAACCTCCCCACGGAGCGCCGCGGATTTTGACTCCGCATCCGGGAGAATTCGCGCGGCTCCTGACGACGCAGACGAAATCGGTGCAGCACGACCGCGAAACGATGGCGGTCGAGTTTGCCCGCCGGCATGGCGCGATCGTCATCCTCAAGGGGCACGGCAGCGTGGTCACCGACGGCGAGAAGGTGGCGATCAACACGACCGGCAACAGCGGGATGGCGACCGGCGGCACCGGCGATGTGCTCACCGGGCTGGTCGCCGCGCTCCTGGCGCAGGGAATGGCCCCCTTCGCCGCGTCGCATCTGGCGGTCTATCTGCACGGTCTTGCCGGAGACCTCGCCGCCGCCGACCTGAGCAAACCGGGGTTGATCGCGTCGGACCTGCCGCGGTATCTCGGCAAGGCGTGGAAACAGGCAGGGGCGACGTAAGCCGGATGAATCAAGCCGGGTGGGTCAAGCTCGCGCAAACCCAAGTTGCGTCGGCGCCAGCCGCATTCGGTGCTGGTCACAGCCTCGGAGCGTCGCAACGGGAAATCACCACACGTCCGCCTTGGCGCAGGCGATGGCGGCGGCCAGCTCGTCCGTAGGGCTCAGCTCCAATCCGACGTAACCCCTGTAGCCGAGCGCCTGCAGTTCCTTGAGAACGCGGTTGTAATGGATCTCCCCCGTCCCTGGCTCGTGGCGGCCGGGGTGATCGGCGAGCTGAATGTACCCGACTCGCCCGGCGGCAAACCCCTCGCGCAGGTGCCCGCACAGGTCTCCCTCGGTGATGTGCATGTGGTACAGGTCCCAGTTGATTTTGACGTGCGACGAATTGACCGCGTTGCAGATACGGATCGCCGGGGCGCTGCCGTACAGGCAGTGCCCTTTGTGATCGACGCGGATGTTCATCGGCTCGAGGATCATCGTCACGTCGTGGGCCTCGGCGATCGGCGCCCCGCGCTTGATGCCGGCGATCACGTTTTCGTGCATCTGCTCCTGCGACATGCCGGGGATGTCGTCCCCGGCCACGATCGTCATCAGCTTGCAGCGCAGTTTCTTCGCCGCCGCGCATCCCTGCTCGACCTTCTTCACGAAGTCGTCGTGATTTTTGGGATCGTTGAGCCCGGGTTTGAAACCCCAGGCGGTGAACTGGGCGATTTCGATTCCCAGTTTCTGCGTGAGGGCCGCGAGGGTGTCGAGGTCCTTGCCCTCCCACGGCCAGATTTCAATGGCCGGAAAGCCCAGCGCGGCGGCCTGCCTGACCCGTTCCAGAAAGGGGAGCTTTCGCCACCACATCTCGACGTTCACGGCGAATTTCGTGTGCGGCGTCTTGCCGATCGATTTCGTGTCCGAGAAATCCTGCTCGGCAGCGAGGGTCGACGCGGCGGCGGCGGCCAGCGCGGCGGAAGTTCCCAGAAACGAACGGCGGGTGAGCGGCGGCATGAGGTGAGCTCCCGGGGTTGATCGATGGGTCAGCCTGTCACAACCAGATTATCGCAGTGAATGACTTCGTCGTAGGGGAGGCTCCCGAGGATCTCGGCAATCTGTTCGGTTCGTTTGCCGGCGATCCGTCGGGCGTCGTGGGCGCCGAAATTCGTGAGTCCCCGGGCGAATTCGACGCCGCTCGAATCGACCAGCGAAACGACCTCCCCTTTCGAGAATTCACCTTGAACGGCGGTGATGCCGATCGACAGCAGCGAGCGCCCCCGCTGGGCGATGGCCTTGCGGGCCCCGTCGTCGAGCACGTACCTGCCGCGGGGGGGAAGGGAATAGCCGATCCAGCGCTTCCACGCCGGGATCGACTCGCCCCGCGCCAGGAACAGTGTTCCAACTTCTTCGGCGGCGAGAATCCGTTCGAGAACGTCGGGGATGCGACCGTCGGCAATGATCACGTTTTCCCCGACGGCGGTGGCGTTGCGGGCGGCTTCGAGCTTGCTCTGCATCCCCCCCGTCCCGCGGGCGCTGCGGCCGGCAGTCGCCAGCGCCAGCAGCGATTCATCCCAGTTCTCGACGAGCGGAATGACCTTGCTCCCGGGGTCCTTCGGATCGCCGTCGTACAGCCCCTCGACCACCGACAGGATGACCAGCAGCGGCGATTCGAGGAGATTGGTGACCAGGGCCGCCAGCCGGTCGTTGTCGCCGAAGCGGATCTCCTCGACGCTGACGGTGTCGTTTTCGTTGACGATGGGAATGGCGTTGTACTCGAACAGGGTCCGCAGGGTGTTGCGGACGTTCAGGTACCGGGCCCGGCGGCGGAAGTCGTTGGCCGTCAGAAGAAGCTGCGCAGCCCGGTAGCCGTATTGATGCAGCGCATGGTCGTATTTGCGGATGAGATGGGCCTGGCCCACCGCCGCGGCGGCCTGCAGGTGGGGGAGATCGTCGGGGCGTTTCTCCAGCTTCAGAAGGCCGATTCCCGCGCCGATCGCCCCGCTCGAAACCAGCACGACCCGCCGACCCGACTGACGGACCAGGTGCACCTGCGCCGCCACAGCCTCGAACCGGCTGTCGTCGAGCGTGTCGTCATCTTGGGCGAGCACGTTCGTGCCGATTTTGACGACCAGCGTCTTTGCCGTCTCGACGACTTCGCGGCGGACCAGATTGGAAATTGCGCCCATGGAGACATGATAAACGCCCGGCGGCCTGATGTCAGCCCGGGCGCCG
>JBLMWR010000926.1:0-3378 GCA_050257335.1 Deltaproteobacteria bacterium
TCTTGGTTTGCGGAGTTGCGCGCCGCTGTAGAGCGGGCTTCCTCAGGCCGCCCATCACCACGTGCACCACGCCCGGGCGCCGACTACCGCGTCTTGATCGCTGCGGACAATCGTCCCTGAACCGCATCACCGAGCGCCGCAACCAGCCGGGGCCGAAGATCCCCGTCCGCCGGCACCTGCTGCAGAATCCGGGCGGAACCGATTGTCAGCGTATCGCGCAGCCGCTGCAGTTGTTCGCGCATTCCGGCGAGAAACCGTGCCAGCTCGGCGGAATCGAGATCGTGCCGGACCAGATGCACCTCGCTCCCCGTCCGGGTGCGGGTCAGCCGCGCCAGCGTCCTGCTCTGGCTGCGATAGAGGTCCCCCGCCACGAACGCCCGCCGCAGGCCCCCGACGGCATCGAAATGAAACACGGGATCGGGGCCGAAATAAAACGAGCAGCCGCCGTTGTCACGAAACCCGGCCACCACGTGCTCGGCCTCTCCCGGCAGCTCCAGCTCGACCCGCTCGCGGAGCGCACTCACTTCCGCCATCAGGTCTTCGCGATCAGCGTCGTGTCGTGCCATAATCGGATTCTACCGCGGTCAGCCCGCCGCTCCAACGAAGCGGCTGAACTCAGAAAGATCGCGGGTGCGCCTGCCCACTGAGGGCGCGCGAATTGTTCCGGGTGGCCCGGCCGCTCTGACGAGACGGCCGGCCGACCCGAGTCAGGGCGTGTCCAGGCTCCGGGTGTGCCGGTCCCATTCACGCAGCGAAGCGCCTCTGGTCTGCGGGGTCTCCGGACCCCGCAGAGGGCGCGACCGCAGCTCTCCGGACTGACGGGAGAATGCGGACGCACTCAGTGGCTGGGTTAGGAGACCGGCAAAAACATCATTTCATGCGGCCGATCGCCGGACGGCCTGCGGCGCGTCCGTGGTCTGATCCTGCGGAAGGTCGAACGCTTCGGCTTCCCTGGGCTGCAAAAGCCCGGCGAACGCCACGCCGCTGAAGTAGGCGTAGATGACCCCGCCGGTGACGCTCAGGATCAGCGAATTGAACAGCGACCCAAGCGCGATCGTCAGGACGATGCCGCGACCGATGTGCTTCTCCGCCGCCGGGAGCCGCCCGGCGGCGAACCACTGCAGAACAAGCAGCGCGACGAACAGAAGTGGTCCGCCGATTCCTACCTGGCACGCCAGATGCAGATATTCGTTGTGCGGGTCGCTGGTGGGCCGGTCGTCGGTGTTGGCGATCAGCCGCGTGTACTCGGCGTGAAAGCTCCCCGTGCCGGTCCCCAGAACGGGATGCCGGCGGATGAGCTTGAGCGTGTTTTCGTAGAACTCCAGTCGCGGATCGGCGGAATGCTTCCGCTGCGGCCCGAATTGATTCTCAATCTGGCTGACCGTCTGCGCGATTCGGGCACGGACGGTTCCCGAGAATGTGACCCCCGCCCACGCGCCGCCCCCCACCAGCAGGCACGCGATGATGACGCCGCGCCGCCCCAGGCGCTCCAGCAAGAACAGCATCGTCAAGGCCCCGAGCACCAGGTAGCCGGTTCGGCCTTCGACCATGAACAGGACGTTGAAAATGGCCAGGCCGAGGACGGCCCCGTACAGCCATTGCCAGTATCGCGACGAGACCTCGCCCGCCGCCGTTTCCTGCGAAACAGCAGCCAGCCGCAGCGCCGCCAGATACGCCAGAAACGCCATCAGCAGGCTGTGGATGATGCGATCTTTGGAAATGACCGGGCTGAGATCCAGGGGATGCGCGGCCACGCCCATGTCGACGTGGCTCATCCATTCGAAATACGACAGTCCCAGCAGCAGAACCGCCGCCGCCATGAACGCCGAAGTCGCCAGCGTCCGCAGCCGGACCTCCTGAAACACGACGACGAACATCGGCAGATAGATGAGCTCCCGGTATTTGAGCAGACAGCGCCCGGAAGCGGCGAAACTCTCCACCGACCAGCTCATTCCCAGGATCAACAGGCCGAAAAGGGCCAGCGACAGCAGCGCAACCTTGTTTTTCCGGAGAACGGCCCATTTCGCCGAAAAATTCCCCGACAGGACCCAACAGGCCATGAACAGGCCCGTCGTAATCTCCGAAAACGATGTCGACAACGGAATGCTGAAGCCGGTCAGAACAGCCAGCGCGCGTGTCGCCTTCTCGAATGGCGTCCCGGCGGCCAGCCAATGGGCTGGCGATGCGGGCGCGGCAATTTGCGGATTCGTCGCCAAACCAGGGTCCCTCCGGCAGAATGGCCGGCGTTATCGGGGAATCCGCCGCGCAAGTCAATCCCAACGTGGGGTTTCCAACCTGCCCGTGCTGAGGAGGATGAACGAATGGGGCGGGCAGGTTGCAAACCTGCCCCACCGGCCACGCGAAGCGACAAGAGGCTGCGCCATCCGCGCTCCCGAAGTGAAACGAATCCGCCCGCACGACTCCCCCGGCGACGGAATGTCGCGAGCCAAATCGTACCCGCATGGCGCGGCCTCTTGTTGCCAATGCGACCCGGCCACCCTGACGGGACGGCCGGGCCACCCGACCATATTATCGTTAACTGAACGTCTGCGCCACCCCCAAATAACGGATGCACCCGGAACCAGGGAACCCGGGAAACTCCTCTGGCACATTCCGCGAGAAGCGGCGAAAATGGCCGTGTTCGTAGTACCGCCTTCTGGTGGGCCACTTTTCCGGACTTGAACAGCAGGAGCGCTGCGATGCGCAGATGGACGACGATCGGCGTCGTGATGGTGATGGGCTTGGCGGCTGTCGATCGCCTCGGCGCCCAGTCGCCGCGCGGAATCGCACAGATCGAATTGGCGCAGGCGCCGCGGGACAAGACCCGGCTCAACCGCAAACCTGCCGATCCCAAGGCCGAAAAGAAGAAGCTTTCCAACACGATGATCACCATGGAGTTGCTCACGATCGGGGACGGCACGGCTCTCAAGGCCCGGGAGTGGATGGAGACACTCGGAAAAATGGACGTCACGTTGACGATTCGCCCCGGTCGTCCCACCGAAAAAATCGAAGTCACCGAGAGAAAGGCGGGGGGCACGCTGCGAACGGTCACTGTCAGGGGAATGCTCGACAACAAGGGACAATTGATTTTCCCGGAGAAGACCTTCACGCAAGGTGACGTCGGCAAGCTCGCCGCCTGGCTCGATGAATTGCGCACTTACGGCGCCCAGGGCAACCCCGAGGGCCGACCCGCGTGGGGGCTCACCAAAGAACAGTTCGGAGTGATTCACACCACCCTGAAAAAGCCGCTCGACTTCGAGCCCCGGGACCTCGAGCTGAACAAAGTCCTGGAGAAGCTCACGTTGCCGGCCGAAGTGCCGCTCCGGTTCAGCACGGCGGCTGCCCGAGTTCTCAAAGATCGTGCCGGCTCCGCGGTCG
>JBLMWR010000927.1:0-4422 GCA_050257335.1 Deltaproteobacteria bacterium
ACTGCGAATGCTGGCCAGCCTCGCCGAGGGGGAAGAGCCGCTCGCACGCCTCATTCTCGCCGGACAGACGCCGCTCGAAGAGCGCCTCGCCGAGCCCGCTCTGGAAGCCCTCAATCAGCGAATCGTCTGCCACGTCTGCCTGGAGCCGCTGACGCGCCGGCAAAGCGTCGACTACGTAAACTTTCGAATCGCATGGGCCGGCGGCGACACGGCGCAAATCTTCGCCCCCCAGGCTCTCGAGCGCATCGCCTCGGCGTGCAACGGCCTGCCGCGCTGCCTCAATCAGTTGTGCGACCATGTCCTGCTTTTGACCTGCGTTCAGGAGCTGCCCCGGGTCACCGACGATGCCGTCCGCGAAGCGCTTCGCGACCTCCAGCAGCTTCCCCTGCACTGGAACGCCCCCGTTGCCGCCGATACGCCGCTCGACGGGCTCGGCGACGGCCCTGTGTCCAGCGAAGCCGCCCCCGACAATGATGAAATCGAATTCGCGCCGATTGTCGCCAACGACGTCAGCAGCGCGCCGGAGCGCGGCGAGACCGTTTGCTTTGAAATCGGGGCTTCTGAGGCAGAGACCGGGCCGACGACACCTTCGATCGATCGATTCGGACATCCCCAGCCGTCTCCGGTCTCTTCCGGCCGGGCCGGGCGGCGGAGTTTTGCGGAAGAGATCATCGACGACCGCTACGCGGCGCTCGATGTTCGTTCCCCGCGCGTCCGGAGAACGTTCGAAGACTGTGCCGTTCCCGAAGACTGGCGTTCGCCGCGCCAGACCCCCGTGTGCACCGCGCCGCTCCCTCCCGCGCCGCCGGCCGGGTCCCAGCCCGGCGAGAATCGTCCGGCCGAAATGCCCGGCAACCAGTTTCCGGTACAGAATGATGCCGGCGAGAACGTGGTCCCTCCCGGCGGCTCGAACGGCGACGTCCCGGAGTATGTCTCATTCGCAAATCTCGATGAAGGCTCGCGCCTCACGTTCGACGGCGTCGAGCCCGAACGCCAGCCGATCGAGGAACAGCTCGGTTGCAGCGTCCTGGACGCCTGCCTGGAAGTCCAGGCGGCAATCGGCCACTGGCATGCGGCTGACGGAACGATCAATTCGATTGACCACGGCCATGGCTCGGCCATCGACGCTGGTGACGTCATTGTGCCGGCCCCCAGCAACGAATACGACGTGATTGAGCCGGATAGCCAGACGACCGCGGCCGACGTTGACGACGCCGCATCAGACGCAGGAGAGATCGATTCGCGTTCTGCGGGGCACTACGTTCCGCAACCGAAGTACCGGCACGTGTTCAGCACGCTCCGCCGGCGCCTTGGCCGCCCACTCATCCGTAAAGGGTGAAACGCAACGGCCTCTCCCTCGACTCGGCGGCATGTTTGCCGAGTTCCCCATTGCGGTCGGCACTGTCGGCTGTGAGCGGCGAAACCGCAAGCGGACGGCGGGCGCCGGGCGCGATCGCATTCCGCCTCGGTCGTGCGCTCTGGCTGCAGCCTGACGAGCCCCCGCGGGGCGGGGTCAAAGGGGCGCACGCCACGCTCGACGTGAGTCGCCGATGCCAGCCGACCCCGCCGTGGACGGATTCTACCGACCGGCATCATCGAGCACCCACGCGCGAAAATCGCGGTCGACCTCGTCGACCGTAGCGACGCCGAGCAGCTCGCACAGCGTCGAAACGCCGCTGGGGTCATCGTGCGCAGCCCCGCGGAACTTGCGGTAAAAATGACTCAAGAGTCCCCGGTGCTGCAGGTAATGACAGAAGCCGCGCACGACGGCGTAATTCAACCCTTCCCCCTCGCCACGAAACGTCGGCGCAGCGATCACCGTCTCGAGCGCGGGGAACTCGGATTTCCGGAGCGATTCCGCGAGGAGCTTCGAGCGCCAGTTCTTCGTGCCGATCATCGTTAATCCGTCGCTCGAAAATACGGCGTCTTCATGAAGGGCCGCCAGACCTTCGTCAAACCATTCGGGCATGCCGGGAAAATCAAACGCCGCCAGCACGTGCGCCAGCTCGTGCGCGAGAGTCCCGCGCCCCGTCGCCAGATTCAGGACAATCCGCCGCCGGCCGCGCTGCGCATAGCCCGAATACGCCAGCGGCTCATAGCCGTCCAGGCTTTCGGCTGCGGCGCGGTAACGCTCCTCGGTGCCAAGCGCCACGATCGTCACCGGCGCGTCCGGTTTTTTGTCGAAGTACGAGCGCCACAGGGCCGCCGTCACCGGGAGCACCGTTTCGCAATGCAGGCGGTCGAGCTCGGCTTCGGGCAGATCGCCCGCCAGCACAAACGGCGTGCGGACGATCACCCGGCAGGACGGCGGGAGCTGCGGCGCCAATTCGTCGGCGGCCTCGTGGCACGCCCGGGTGAGGGGGTCATGGTCATCGGCGCCGATCCGGGGCGACCGCGCGCCGGCGGCAACGAGGCGAGAGGTCCGCACCGCGTGATCTCCCTTCGATGAGGGAAAACTCAACGCGTAGACGGCCCCGACCAGAATCGGCGGCCCCAGCGTCAGCACCCACAACCGCGTCATCGTCACGATGGCCAATCCTCGAAAGTCGGCAGGCAGAGCGAGAGGGATTGAAAAAACCGAACCGGGGTGACGTCCGAATCAGAATGCGGCGATGCGGCACCTCAACCGGACCGTCCGCAGTCATCCCGCCGCACACGGTCTCGCAAAGGCCCAGTCTAATTCTGCCGCGTGCAGATTCCGATGCCGACTTGAGAAGATTTGTCGTTCGGCGAGAAACCGCTGCGTCCGGCGCGGCACGATCGGCACGACGCGCAGCTCGGGCAGCTTGCGCGCATCGGCTCCACCTGGATTTTCTTGCGCTTTCGCCGGGTTCGGCATGTCGAGCGAATCAATCAAAGTCGCGCCAGAATTCAAGCGGCACCAGCTCCCCACCCGAAGGTTGGAAGGGTAGGTCCTTTTAAATGGGGGGAGGGTGGCGGGGTCAGAGCGGCGCAAGCCAGGCTCGACGCTGTGGGGCATATTCAGGCCCAGGCGAAGATTCCGGAAGAATCGCATGCTGGTCGAGTGGCGGCCCCGTCAGGCGCGCGTCGTCGGGGCCGCCGCTCGATTCCCAGCTCCGGTCATCCGGAGCAGCGGGCAGCGAGGCTTCTGCCACTGGTGTCCATCGGCATCCGACCGCTCTGACCCCGCCACCCATCGCCCACGCCAATTAAAGAAGGCACCCCTTGGAAGGCCCCTCCGCAGCATTGACGTTCGGCCGGAAGATTCGCTCAAATGGATTCGCTCGCTAACCAATCCCGGTCCTCGGCCCCACGTTCGGTTCCCCGGCGTCAGACGCCGGCGGACGCGGGTCGGAAACTGTTCCCGTTCACCGACAACGATTGGCACGCCATGCGTCATGGGATGCACTGCTTGATGTACTCGGTCATGGGCGCCCATCCTGACGTCCAGGACGGAAGTACCGGCACGCGCTTCGCCGTCTGGGCTCCCAATGCCCGAGAGGTTTCGGTCATCTGCGACGCCAATCACTGGCAGCACGGCTACAACCCTTTGCAGCGCATCGATGACGGGATGTGGGCCGGATTCATCCCCGGCATGCGTCACGGCAGCACCTATAAGTATTCGATCTGCAACCAGTGGGGGCATGTCGAGCAGAAAGCCGACCCGTACGCGTTCTTCGCCGAGCTGCGCCCGAAGTCGGCATCGATCGTCTACGACCTGGGTCATTACCCCTGGCGCGATCAGCCCTGGATCCGCCGCCGCGAGATGACCAACTGGTTCGAGCAGCCGATCGCGATCTACGAGGTGCACCTGAGCTCGTGGCGGCACCCGCACGACGGCCGCAGGTTCTTCAACTACCGCGAGCTGGCGCCGATGCTGGTCGAATACGTGCGGCAGATGGGCTACACGCACATCCAGCTCCTGCCGGTCACCGAGCACCCCTTCGACGGTTCGTGGGGGTACCAGACGATCGGTTACTTCGCGCCCACGAGCCGCTTCGGCACTCCGCACGACTTCATGTTCTTTGTCGATTACTGCCACCAGCATAACGTCGGAGTTCTGGTGGACTGGGTGCCGGCCCATTTTCCCTCCGACGCGCACGGCCTGGCGAAGTTCGACGGGACGTGCCTGTTCGAGCACGCCGATCCGCGCCAGGGGTCGCATCCCGACTGGGGGACGCTGGTCTTCAATTACGGCCGCGACGAGGTCCGCAACTTCCTGCTGTCGAGCGCGCGGTTCTGGCTCGACGTGTACCACGTCGACGGCCTGCGGGTCGACGCCGTCGCCTCGATGCTGTACCTCGACTATTCCCGCAAGCCGGGGGAATGGATTCCGAACCGGTACGGGGGCCGCGAGAACCTCGAAGCCGTGCAGTTCCTCAAGGACATGAACACGATCATGCACGGCGAGTTCCCTGGCATTCTGACGATCGCCGAGGAATCGACCGCGTGGGGGGGCGT
>JBLMWR010000928.1:0-4108 GCA_050257335.1 Deltaproteobacteria bacterium
CTGTACCTGGTGCAGCGCCCCGAGATCACTCTCGTCCGCGACACCGACGGCGACGATCTGGCCGACGAATTCATCACGATCAACGACAAGTTCGGCGTTTCGGGAGACTATCACGAATACATCTTCGGCCCGGCCCGCGACAAAGAGGGGAATCTCTTCGTCACGCTCAACGTCGGATTTGGCGGAGGACATCAGTCGAAGGTCCCGTATCGCGGCTTCTGTCTCAAGATCTCGCCGCAGGGGAAGCTCAGCCCGTTCGCGTACGGCCTGCGCAGCCCCAACGGGATCAACTTCAGCCCCGATGGCCGGCTGTTCTATTGCGACAACCAGGGGGAATGGGTCGCGGCGTGCAAGATGCACGAGCTGCGGCAGGGAGATTTCTGCGGGCATGCAGCGAGCGTCCGCTGGTGGGACGGGAAAAAAGACGGCGACCGGCCCGCGATGACGCCCCCGGCCCTGTGGTTTCCGTATTCGATGAGCAAATCGACCAGCGAACCGGTCTGGGACGACACCGACGGCAAGTTCGGGCCGTTCGCCGGGCAGTGCATCATCGGCGAGCTCACCAACTCGCTCCTCATGCGGGCCAATCTCGAAGAGGTCGGGGGACGGATGCAGGGAGCGGTGTTTCTGTTCCGGCAGGGATTCGAATGCGGCGTCAACCGGCTGGCGTTCGCCCCGGATGGCAGCCTGATGGTAGCGCAGACGAATCGCGGGTGGGGATCGCTCGGCGGACAGCCGCACGGCCTGCAGCGAGTCGTCTACACCGGGCACGTGCCGTTCGAGATGCACAGCATGAAGATCACCCCCGCCGGCTGGGACATCACGTTTACGAAAGCGGTCGATCGCGAGGCCGCCGGCGACCGGAAGAACTATTTTCTCGAATCGTACACCTATCACCACTGGGGAACGTATGGTTCGCCCGAAATCGAACGCCGGCAGAACGAGATCGCCGAAATCAGCGTGGCGGAAGACGGCAAGCGCGTCAGCCTGGCCGTTCCGAAGCGGGAAGCGCGCCGAGTTTTTCACCTGCAGGTGAAAGGGCTGAAAGCCGCCGACGGCACCGCACTCTTGCACAACGAGGGGTGGTACACGATGAATGCCTTCCCATGAAAGTCACAACCTCTCCGCGTGCCGTCCGCCGTTGTCGGGGTGAACGCCAGACCGAAGCCGGCGAATTTGAAGACAAATTGTCTTGAGAACCGCCGGTGGCCGGGGTATCATGAACCTGTTGTTCCTGCTGAAGCGGATGCGGCCAGGTCATTCTGGTCGGTGATGTCGTTCTTGCGCTCGCTTGGATTGCCCAAATGAACACGAACCTCCGTTCCAGTTGTGTGCTGCTCGCAATCGCCGCACTCACGTTTCCTGGGCTGCTGTTCGGTCAGGTCGTCGCCCACCCGGCGATTCAGGAAGCGCAACCAGCCGCCCAGGGGCCGGCGACTCCTGCCGAGGGAACGCCGGCCGCCGCACCCGAAGGGCGCGGAGGACCGCGGAAGCCGGGGCACCCCGCGGTCGGCCCCGACGGCAAGCCCATTGCCGGACCCGAACAGCCCGGCGCGAAGCCCGGAGAAGCGCCCAAACCCGAAGCTCCGAAAACGAGCCAGCGGCCGAAGAAGCCCGCCGTACCGCCGAATCCGGAGGAACTGAAGGACCGCCCTGACGACCGGGGACGGGTGCGTTTCAACTTTCAGGGGCAGCCCTGGCTGGGGGTGCTGGAATGGCTCGCCAGTATTTCGCATCTCAGCCTCGACTGGCAGGAAATGCCCGCCGACTTTCTCAATCTCCGCACGCAGCGCAGTTACACCGTCAGCGAGGCCCGCGACCTGATCAACCGCCATCTGCTCGATCGCGGGTTCACGCTGCTGAAGCACGGCGAAGTGCTGACGGTGGTCAACATCAAGAAGCTCGATCCCAGCCTCGTCCCGCGCGTGGCGCCCGACGATCTCGACGACCGCGATCCGCACGAATTCGTCAAAGTCTCCTTCCCTCTCGATTCGCTCACGGCCGAAGCGGCGACCGAAGAGCTCAAGCCGATGATGAGTCCCAATGGCAGGCTGTCGGCCCTGAAGGCGACCAACCGCATCGAAGCGCTCGACGCGGTGGTCAACCTGCGCGAGATCCGCGACGTGCTGACGCACGAGCAGTCGCATCGGGGACGCAAGCGGCTGGTGCAGCAGTTTTCGCTTCAGTACACGCGGGCCAGCGATATGCTCGAACAGTTGCAGGAGCTCCTTGGCCTCGAAAAGAAGAAGTCCGGGGCGGTCGCACCGAACCCGCAGCAGCAAATGATGCAGCAGCAGATGGAACAGCAGATGATGCAGCAGCGCGGGGGGCAGGGCGGTCCTCCCGCTCCGGCGAAACAGGCCCCTTCCGTGCACCTTGTCGTCAATCCCAGAGAAAACGCCATTGTGGCGACGGCCCCCGCCGACCAGATGGCGATCATCGCTGAGGCGGTCAAGATCATCGACGTCCCCTCCAGCCGGTCGCAGTCGCTGCTGAAGAACATGAACCGCACGCAGGTCTACCGCCTGGCGTCGATCGACCCCGAACCACTCGTGAAGATGCTTCAGGAGCTGGGGGACCTCGACCCGGCGACGCACCTGCAGATCGACAAGAAGAACAAGTCGATCATCGCCTACGCGCCGCTGGCCGACCATTTGACGATCCGCACGCTGGTGAACAAGCTCGATGGCACCGATCGCAAGTTCGAGGTCATCCGGCTGCGCCGGCTCGAAGCCGACTACGTCGCCGGGTCGATCGAGTTCATGATGGGGGGCGGCGACAAGAAGAAAAACCAGCCCAATAACCGGTTCTATCCGTTCTTCGATTTTTACGGCGGGGGACGCAATAACGAGCAGGAAGACGACTCGAAGAAATTCCGCGTCGATGCCGACGTTGAGCACAACCGCCTGCTCCTGTGGGCCAATCCGGTCGAGCTCGAGGAGATCAATCATCTGCTGGTCAAGCTGGGCGAGATCCCGCCGGAGGGGGGCAATTCGTCTACGCTCCGCGTCCTCGATTCAATCCCCCCGGAAGAGGTCGATCAACTTCTGGAGCGGCTGCGGCGAACCTGGCCGGGGGTCGGCCGCAACCCGCTGGAAGTCGTCCCGCCGGCGGACGAGGCCGACGCGGCCGACGAGCCGCCCGCCAAAAAGTCCCCCCCGCGGCAGAAGGCCGCTCCGGCGAAAAAGCGTCCCGGCGAAACGAACACCGAGGCGACGCCGGGCAGCAAGGCACCCGCCGTCACCTTCGCCACGGCGCGGGTGCTGCCGCTGGTGCAGGTCACCGAGAAATCAGCACCCGATGCAGCGGAAGAGGACGCCACCGAGCCCGCGCGTTCGCGCGAGCCCTCTGCGGATGCAGCGCAGGCTCCCGCGGAGGATGATGCCGACGCCGCCCCCGTCGATGAGGATGGCGGTGTGGAACCGTCCCCCCGCGTTCCGGGCAAGTCCGGCGGCCGTTCGCAGCAGCGCCCGCGGCTGGCGACGCCGGCGCCGATCCGCGTCGGCCGCGATCCCGACGGGCGGATGATCATCTCGTCGCCCGACACGCAGGCCCTCGACCGGCTCGAAGACCTCCTGGCCGAGATCACCCCGCCGCGGAAGGACTATAAAGTCTTCAAGATGAAGTACAAATCGACTTGGGCCTACGGCGTGGCGCTGAACCTCAAGGACTTTTTCGAAGAGAAAGATAAGAACGACCAGCGCCGCAACCGGCCCTGGTTCTTCGGGGGACAGAACGGCTCCGACGACGAGCGGCGGCTGTCGAAGCGCCGGCCGCTCAAGTTCATCGCCGATTCCGACTCGAATTCGATTCTGGTCAGCGGCGCCGATGCCGCACAGTTGAAGATCGTCGAAGAGCTGATCGCCCTGTACGACATTCCCGAGTCAAAAGATTCGGCGGCCGTGCGGAAGACGAAGATCGTTCAGGTGAACTATTCGAAAGCCCGCGTTATCGCCGACGCCGTGAAAGACGTCTACCGCGACCTGCTCAGCGCCAACGACCCGGCGCTGCAGAACAACAACCAGAATAATAAGGACCAGAAGCAGAAGGCGCCCGAGGCTATGTATACTTACATCTACAATTCCGGCGGGGATGACAAGAAACACGA
>JBLMWR010000929.1:0-3549 GCA_050257335.1 Deltaproteobacteria bacterium
CCCCCCCCGCGGGGGGGGGCTACTTAGCAGAGGAGAAGCGCTTGGCGACCTCGTTCCAGTTGATGACGTTGTAAAAGGCGTTGATGTAGTCGGGACGGCGATTCTGGTAGTGCAGATAGTACGCGTGCTCCCAGACGTCGATGCCGAGAATCGGGGTGCGTCCTTCCGAGATGGGGCTGTCCTGATTGGCCGTGCTCTCGATAATCAACTTCCCTTTGTCGACTGACAGCCACGCCCAGCCGCTGCCGAAGCGGGTCGTCGCAGCCTTGGTGAACTGTTCCTTAAAACTGGCAAAACTGCCGAACGTGCTCTTGATGGCGTCGCCGAGCGCGCCCGAGGGTTCGCCGCCGGCGTGGGGGGCCATGATCGTCCAGAACAGCGAATGATTGGCGTGGCCGCCGCCGTTGTTACGGACCGTCGTGCGGATCGCCTCGGGAACGGCGGCCAGGTTGCGGATCAACTCTTCGACCGGCTTGGACGCCAGGGCGGGGTGCGCTTCAAGGGCCGTGTTGACGTTGTTGATGTACGCCTGGTGGTGTTTGGTGTGGTGAATCTCCATGGTCCGCGCGTCGATGTGCGGTTCGAGGGCGTTGGTCGCGTACGGCAGGGCAGGCAGAGTGTAAGGCATGGTTGTCACTCCTTCGGGAAAGAACGGACGTGCGACACGTTTCTGACCGCGGTTATACCGAGTGCCGCGTGGGGCTGCAAATGATTCAGGGGATGGCCGATGACGAATGTCTAAGGACGAATGCCCGAAGAGATCCGAATGAGGAAATCCTAATGTCTAAGGAATTCTAAAACCTCAAATTCAAAACGCGGGATCCTTGCGGCGGCGGCATAATCGGAGCGGTCTGCGGGGATTTTCGCAGTCGATCCAGGGACTCGCGCCGGCTCCTTTCCCCGGCTGGAGCGACTGCCTACAATGATTGGCGGCAAGAATGCGGTTCGAACGTCTTATGAAACGCGGACTGGGAGCGCGTGATCGCAAGTACTGCCGCGGGACAAGTTGATGCGCGCCTCGCGGCCCCCCTTTACGAAGGGGGCAGAAAGGTTGATGGACGAGGTCTGAGGAAGGGGGACTTTTAAGCGGGATTCGCGTCGCACGACCCCCCGGCCCCCACTTTCGATGTGGAACTCGTTGGGCCGTTTTCGCCTTTGGGAATTCGTCATTGGTCAATTTATGCCGAAGTTTCTCACCGCCCTGCCTGTGTACAACGAAGAATCGCACGTGGCGGGCGTGCTCGAGCAGGTGCGGGCGCACAGTCCCGACGTGCTGGTGATCGACGATGGTTCGAAGGACGGGACCGCCCGCGAGCTGGCGAAGTTTCCGTGGGTGCGGGTGGTGTCGCATCCGCGGAACCTGGGGTACGGAGCCGCGCTGAAAAGCGCGTTCGACTACGCGGCCCGATCGGATTTCGACGTGCTGGTGACGATCGATTGCGACGGTCAGCACGAGCCGCGGCGGATCCCCGAGCTCGTCGCCGCTCTGACCGACGACGTCGACATCGTCTCGGGGAGCCGGTATCTGAAACGACATCAAGGAGACAGCCTCCCGCCGGCGGAGCGCCGCCGCATCAACGTCATCATGACGGAAACGCTCAACGAGCGGCTGGGGCTCGCGCTCACCGACGCGTTCTGCGGCTTCAAGGCATACCGCGCGAGCATCCTCGACAAATTCGACATCACCGAGCCGGGGTACGCCATGCCGCTGCAGGTGTGGGTGCAGGCGGTGGCGCTGGGGCTGCGGATTGTTGAATTTGCCGTGCCGCTGATTTATCTGGAGGAGGAACGATCGTTCGGCGGGGCGCTGGACAACGCAGAGTTTCGTCTGGCACATTATCGGGAAGTGCTGGAGCGGGAGCTGGCGCGGGCGCACGCACGAAGCGCAGGAGGGTCGAGAATAGAAGATTCAAGATAGAGGATCGCGCCGAGGCAAGCCCACGGGCCGTGTCCCATGGGTACTGCGATTTCGGATTTCATTCGCCATTTGAACTTCACGTTTCATGCCTGAGACCTGCACCCTGATTGAACCGCCTTGTCCGCTGGAACGTCCCTGGAGCCGGCGGCACGTCCGCGCGCCGCGGGGCGACGAGACGTTCGTCGCGGATCCGCCGCTCGCCGACGCAATGGAAATTGCTCATCGGAACCGCGAGCGGCTGGGGGAGGCGTGTGCCGACGTCCAGGGACGCGAACTGGGGATCGTGCGGCAATGGGCCCGTCGCGAAGTCTTGCGTGCCGCGGGCGAATATACGGCGGAGCTGCTCTCGGCGGAGGTTCCCGGTGCGGGTTTCGGAGGCGCAAACACCCGCGAAAGCACCCCGGCTGCACTGCAGCAGGCGGGGCGCTGCAGTGCTTTGCCCGACCCGGCGACAACGACTTTCTACGTGGGCGGACATCAGCCGACGCTGTTTCATCCGGGAGTGTGGGTGAAGAATTTCGTGGTGGGCCGGCTGGCCGAAACCGACCGGTCGATCGGGCTGAATCTGGTTGTCGACACCGATACTCTATCGGGAACGGCGGTACCCGTGCCGACCGGTCGGCGCGAGGCGCCTGGAGTGGCGATGGTTCCGTTTGACGAACCGCGACCGCGGCAGCCGTGGGAGGAAGCGCGAATCGTCGACCGCGCATTGTTCTCGTCCTTCGCCGAGCGTGTCGGTAAGACTCTGGGGGACTGGGGGTTTACGCCGCTGCTGGCAGAATTCTGGCTGGCGGCGGTGCGGCGGAGCGCGACGAGCGATTCGCTGGCGGAATGCCTGACGGCAGCGCGGAGCGCCTGGGAGCGTCGATGGGGCTGCGCGAACCTCGAGCTGCCGGTAAGCCGCCTCTGCACCCTCGAACCGTTCTTGTGGTTCGCTGCACACCTTCTGGCCCATCTGCCGCGGTTTCGGGCGGTCTACAACGAAGTGCTGCACGAATACCGCGGCGTGAACCGGGTCCGCAGCCGCATGCACCCCGTGCCCGATCTGCAGGAAGTCGACGGCTGGATCGAAGCACCCTTCCGCGTCTGGCGTGCGGGCGACGAAGTGCGGCGGCGGGTGTTCGCCCGGCAGGAGGGGGGAGAGGTGCGGCTGTCGGACGGGGAGGATGTGTTTGCGGCGCTGCCGCTGGTGCCCGGCAAGGACGCGTGCTGCGCAGTGAAGGAATTGCAGAAGCTCTCAGCCCGGGGGATCCGCTTCCGGACGCGGGCCCTGACGACCACGATGTTCGCCCGGTTGTGCTTTGCCGACCTGTTCGTGCACGGGATCGGGGGCGCGAAATACGACCAGATGACCGACCGGATTGTTGCCCGTTTCTTTGGTCTGTGCGCGCCGCAATTTCTGACGCTGTCGGCGACGCTGCAACTGCCCGTGTCGGGGTATCCGGTCGAGCCGGCGGACGAATGCCGGCTGGAACGCCAGTTGCGCGAGCTGGATTTCAATTCGGACCGGCACTTGGCGCGCGGGCTGTCGACCGAGGCGCAGAAGCTGGTCGCTGAAAAACGGCGTCTGGTTGCCGAACAGCAGGCGGCGCGAGGGTGCAGCGGGGAGTCCGGCGCGGGCCGGGTGCGGG
>JBLMWR010000930.1:0-7069 GCA_050257335.1 Deltaproteobacteria bacterium
GCTTGCCGCCGGCAATTGTCCGGATCTCGCCGAACGACAGATTTGTTTTGACGAGCATCGCGGGGAAGGTCTTGTTGACGCGGGCCTCAACTCCCTTTTGATCGATCTCGGTCGTTCCGTCGTTGGCCACTCGCAGGCGGAAGTGCCGGCCCTTCGTCGCCGCGCCAAACGGCACCAATTCCTCGACGGTGATGTTTTTGTTGAATTCCTCCTCGAGTTTGCTGCGGACGGTGTCGGTCTCCTGCGGTTCGATGAACTGCATCGTCACCGACGCTCCCCCGGTAAAGTCGATGTCGTAGTTCGCGTCGCCGCGCATGACGAAGGCCACCAGCCCGGCGACGATCAGGACGATCGACGCCGCCGAGGCGATCACCTGCTTGCCCACAAAATCGAAATTCGTCACGCCCACGAGGCTCAGCATTTTGACGCTCTTGATGGTCCGCGAGCGTTCGAGAATATTCATGACCAGCCGGCTGACGTACACCGCCGTATACAGGTTCATGACCAGTCCGATGAACAGCGACACCGCGAAACCTTTCACCTGCTCGGTGCCGATCAGGTACAGGATCAGGGCGGTGATGAGTGTTGAAATGTTCGAGTCGAAAATGGCGGCAAAGGCCTTGTCGAAGCCGTTGTGAATGGCCATCCGCAGACTGGCCCCCCGCGCCAGCTCTTCGCGCATGCGCTCGTAGATCAGCACGTTGGCGTCGACGGCCATGCCCGCCGAGAGCACCAGCCCCGCCAGCCCGGGAAGCGTGAAGGCCGCCTGCACGAAGGCCATCACCGACACGATGAACAAGAGGTTCAAGAGCAGCGCAAAATCGGCGACCAGGCCCGCGACGAAATAATAGCCGGCCATGAAGACGACCACCGCCAGCGACGAGACCCACAGCGCCAGCTTCCCCTTCGACTGCACGTCGTACCCCAGCGTGGGGCTGATGGTGAATTCGCTGATGGGGGTCTTCTTGATGGGAACGGGGAGCGCCCCGGCGTTCAGGACGCTCACCAGCGCCTCGACTTCTTTTTCGGTGAAGCGGCTGCTTTCGATGATGCCGTTGTCGCCGATCGCCTGGTTGATGCTCGGGGCCGTGAAGACTTCGTTGTTGAGCAGCACCGCCAGTTGAAATTTATGACCGTCCTTCTGCGGCTTGTATTCCGAAGTCAGCTCGTGGAACAGGAAGCCCCCCTCCTGGCTGAAGTGGAAGCCGACGGCCGGGTTGCCGGTGGAATCGACGGTCGGATTGGCGCGCTTGAGCAGCCGGCCGGTGATCTGCTTCTTTTCGTTGGGCTCGAAAAGGATCAGAATCTCCTTGAAGCCCTCCGGCTTCCCGGCTCTCTGGCGGATGGCAATGTCCGGCGACTCGTGGAACTCCGAGTTGGGAACTTCCCGCCCCTGGGCGTCCCTCTCGGGGGCGATCGGCCGCCATTTCGCCACCAGTCTGTTCCCCACGTAGACGTCGCTTCCCTTCGTTTCCCTGGCCACGCGGATAATGTCGGCGTGCCGGTGCATCGAGGCCACGATCGAGAACTCGAGGGTCCCCAGCCGGGTCATCAGCTCTTTGGTTTCTTCCACAACCGCCGGGTCGGCGCCGGGAAGAATGACTTCAATGCGGATCCGGCCGACGCGGCGCACGACGATTTCCTTGGTTCCGGCGGGGTTGACGCGCTTCGTCACCGCCCCCACCATCCGTTCCATCAACTGGCTGTCGATCTTCTCGTCCCCGGCCTGAGCTTCGTCGAGCTCATAGATCAGGTTCGTTCCGCCGGCCAGGTCGATCCCGTAGCTGAGGGCATTCTGCCAGCGCGAAAAGTCGACGGTCGTCATTTTGACGACTTCGACCTTCTCGGCCTGCGCCAGGACCCATTTTCCGTCGTCCGTCTGTTTGGCCTCGGCGGGGGACAATTCGACGCGCCGCACCAGCCGGTCGCGGGAATCAACTTTGATCGGCTCGTGCGTGTTCGGATCGGTCGCATCTTTGACTTCCCCGGCCGTCACCCATTCCTTGTCGTCGGTGCGCCAGCCATACCGTTCCTCCTGCACGATCTTCCGCGCGAACGGGATCAGCGCGAAAAAGATGAAAAACAGGACCCAGGCCGTCCGCATGGAAAACTCCCTGACCCGCAGCGCGCGGCAGAGGCCGACGCCCAGGGCGAAGGGAAGGGCCAGAAACGCGACATACCCGAAAAAAAAGAGAAGGTCGGTCATTTGATCGGAAAATGCGAACATGAAGAGTCTTCCTGCGATTCCTGAATTCGATCAGGCCATCGACCACGAGTGCGGGTCACAAACTCCGAACGGCGCGACGCAACGATTCCCTTCAGGTGCTCTCCGCCGGCTTCGCCGCTTCCCCTTCCGCCGACACGACCTTCTGGATCGCCGTCCGGAGGAATTTGATGCGCGTGTTATCATCCACCTTGAGGGTCACTTCCTGCCCGTCGGCAGAAATGTTGGCGACGCTGCCGATGACCCCGCCGATCGTGACCACCTTGTCGTTTTTCTTCAGCCCCGCGAGCAGAGTTTCTCGACTGGCCTGCTCACGCCGCTGATTGCGAATCACGAAGAAATAGAAGAACAGGGCGATGGCGATCAGGGGAATGAAGGGCATCAAGTCCGCGAAGGGGGACTGCGGCGCAGCCTTGTCTTCACCTGCCGCGAACAGCCACACGACCCGTAACCAGTCCATACTTCAGCGACCTGTCTGGAAAAAAATCAGTGAGGAATCTGCCCGCGAATTCAGGATCGACGAGGGTCGCCCGAACTGCCTGCACGGGCAACTGATCCGTCAATGCAAACGGGGGGCATCCACCCCCCGCAAACCGGCCGGACAGCGTATCTTAGAGACTGCTTCCCCATCCGGCAAGCTGAACCGCTCGAAACTCTGCGGCCCGGTTTTCGCGGATCGCGGCCCGGAGCCCGGCCAGCAATTGCTGGTAGTACGCGACGTTGTGCCACGACAGCAGAATCGGCCCCAGCATCTCGTTGACCGTGAACAAGTGCCGGAGGTAGGCCCGCGAAAACCGCCGGCAGACCGGGCACGAGCACTGCGGATCGAGCGGCCCTTCGTCCCGCTGATAGGCCTGGTTGCGCAGGCGCACGATGCCGGCGTGCGTAAACCCGGTGGCGTTCCGACCGTTCCGCGTGGGCAGGACGCAATCAAAAAGATCGATCCCGCGCAGGACGGCTTCCACGAGGTCCACGGGACGCCCCACTCCCATCAGATAGCGGGGGCGGTCGGCCGGCAGCATTGGGACGATCGACTCCAGCGTTTCGTACATCAGGGCCGGCGCTTCGCCGACGCTCAGGCCTCCCACCGCATATCCCGGAAAATCGAGCGGCAACAGGCCTGCCGCCGATCGCTCGCGCAGGGCCCGGTTCGTTCCCCCCTGAACGATTCCGAAAAGCGACTGATCCGTCCGCCGGTGCGCCTCGCGACAGCGGATGGCCCAGCGGGTCGTGCGATCGACCGCCTGCGCCAGACGCTCTTCCGGAACGTCGTGGGGCGGGCATTCGTCGAGGCACATGATGCAGTCGGCCCCCAGTTGCTCCTGAATGTGGATCGCCCGCTCCGGAGAAAGCTCGAAGAGGCTCCCGTCAATGTGCGACCGGAACACCACCTGTTCGTCATCCAGCCGGGTCAGCTTCGCCAGGCTGAAGACCTGAAACCCGCCGCTGTCGGTCAGCATCGGCCCGTCCCAGCCGGTGAACCGGTGGAGACCTCCGAGATCGGCGATCGTCTCGGCGCCGGGGCGCAGCGCGAGATGATAGGTGTTGGCGAGCACCATCTGCACGCCCGCGTCACGAAGCTGGTCGGGAGTCAGACCCTTGACGCTGCCGATGGTCCCCACCGGCATGAAGGCCGGGGTTTCGACGGCTCCGTGCGGCGTCCGCCAGCGGCCGCTGCGCGCGCCCGTGATGAGGTCGGTGTGGTCGAGCGAAAACTGGAACGCGGGTGATGGAGGCGACGGCATGGAAGCTGCCGTCATCATATCGCGCCCGAGGGCGTTTGGAAAACACGACCCTGCCGGCCCGGTAGATCGATTCTTTACGTCGCCGGACGGGAGTTCCGGCGGTTCGGGAATTTGTTCATCCCCGGAGGGGTTTCATCCGGGTCGAGACCGGCGGCCCGCATGTTTTCCCGCTGAATCGCCTCGTACACTTCCTGCCGGTGAACGGGGATCTCCGTCGGGGCCTGAATCCCCAGACGAACCTTGTCGCCGCGGATATCCACCACGGTGATCACGATGTTGTCACCGATGATGATGCTCTCGTCGCGTTGCCTCGACAGAACAAGCATCTTGCCCACTCCTTAACTTCATGCAGAGGGTGTATACGAAGGCGGTCGTCAGTGACCACAGCCTGGCACTTCATGAATTATACGGCACGTTTCCAGAACGTCGCCGATTCCGACTGAATCTGCGCATTCGCGCTTTGCAGTTGATTGATAGGAAGATCGTCACGAGGCATGCATTGCGCCAATCGCAATGAATAAAATCGCGACTCCCGTTCCGACCCCGCGCGCGGACGGAACGGTTGTTCCGAGAATACCGGTTTCCCGTCCGCGGAATCGGCGCGGTGCTCCAGCCGTTCCGCAGCATCCCGGGGCCCTTTGGCGTCCCCGGTTTATGGCGTTCCCCGCCGGACTCTTTACAATGACGTCACAGAATTCCGCCCGCCTTTCCACCTGTCCAGGAACCCGATTCGTGCCCGTTACCCTCAGTGCATTCGCCGGAAACCTTAACGTCGAAACCGCCTTCACCGTCCTGGCCGTCGCAAAAGCGCTCAAGTCGAGCGGCAAGGACGTGATCGAGCTCGAAATCGGCGACAGCCCGTTCGAGAGCACGGCTTCGGCCAAAGCCGCCGGCCAGCAGGCCATCCGCGAGAACCAGTCGCATTACTGTCCCTCGCCGGGATTGCCGGCGTTTCGTGAAGAGGCGGCCCGGTTCGTCCATGAAGAATTCGGCATCCCTGCGAAGGCCGAAAACGTCGTCGTCGGACCGGGAGCGAAGATCTTCGAGCAGTTCTTCTGCGAGGCCTTCCTGAATCCGGGCGACGGGGTGCTCGTCTTCAGCCCTCACTTCCCCACTTTCCTCCCCAATATCGAGCGCCGTCAGGCCCGCGCCGTCCTGGCTCCCCTCCGGCAGGAAAACCAATTCCGCCCTGAGATTCCGGCCATCGAGAAGTTTCTCGCGACCGACAAGGCCCCCAAGGCGATCTTCCTCAATTCCCCCCACAACCCCACCGGCGGCGTGGCCACGCCCGAAGATCTGACGAAAATCGCCGATCTCGTCCGCGGCAGGAATATCGCCGTTTTCAGCGATGAGCCTTATTGCCACATGGTCTGGAAAGGTCGTCACCGCTCGCTCCTGGAGCAGCCGGGGATGCTCAACCAGTGCGTCGCCGCCTATACCTTCAGCAAGTCGTACAGCATGAGCGGCTGGCGGCTGGGGTTCGCCGTGTCGTCGGCCGAGATCACTGACGCCATCGGCAAAATGATCAATACCTGCCTTTCATGCGTTCCGCCGATCGTGCAACTGGCCGGAGCGGCGGCACTGAAGAACGATCGGGCGGAGCGCGACCGCGTCATGCAGCTTTTCCGCGAGAAAGTCGTGCTCCTCACGACGGGGCTCAACAAGATCGACGGTTTTCGCACGCTTGATCCGACGGCGACGTTTTATGTATTCCCCAACGTCGCCCCGATTTGTAACCGCCTGAAAATCACCAGCCACGGCCTGGCCATGTACCTGCTCGAGGGGGCCGATGATAAATTCGGCGTGGCCTGCCTGGGGGGCGAATGCTTCGGCGAGGCCGGGACAGGCTTCCTGCGGTTCAGTTGTGCCGAACCCAACGACCGACTGCAAAAGGCTCTCGACTTCCTCCCCGCCGCCATTTCCCGCACCGAGCGAGTCGCCGCCTATCTGGAACAGCACTCCAGATTCCGCCTGGCGCAGCCGTATCCGCTGTAGATGCGGCATCCTGCCGCATCGCGAGCGTCTCTGAAACAGCGGTTCTCCAATTTGCTTGCAAGCCAGAACATGGTGAAACCGCAGATGAGACGGATACGCGCGGATGACCCCGCGCGCCTCGCGTCTCATCTGGTCTGAACGTATCCAAAAGATTCCGCGGCAATTGCCATAGATTCGCCGAGGATTTCCAAAGATTCCATAGATTTCGCGGGGTCGCTCGCGGGACCGAGGGGGAAGCGGTATCTGGTGTCGCCGACCAGCAGGCAGGCGGTGTGAACCACGAAGCACGCCGGTAAGGTTCCTTGCCTCCGCCGGTATAATTTCTCAGAGCGAGTGACGACGCACCAACGCTTGGGCTTGCTCGACGCACCCTGCGTCGGTGCGAATAATCGGGGCTTGACTGCCGCAAATTGAGTCGAAGGAAACCTGCCAGCCATGTCTGCCACACATCCGCCACTGTCATTTTTCAAGCGTCTCGCCGACGACGGGCCGGCTTCCGGGACGCCGCGCCCTGATCCGCCCCGAGCGCAGCCGTCGTCTACCGCAGCCGACGCGGAGTTGCTCGACGCCTATTCCCGGGCGGTGATCGGAGTCGTGCAGAGGGTGGGGCCGACCGTCGTTTCGCTTTCCGGCCGGGATGGCTCGCGCGGCATGGGATCGGGCTTCGTTCTGACACCCGACGGCTACCTGCTGACCAACAGCCATGTTGTCCACGGCCGGACACATTTTACGGCGACGACGCAGGAAGGAGATGCCCTCCCGGCAGACCTGGTGGGAGACGATCCCAGCACCGACCTGGCCGTGATGCGGGCGGCGGCTCGCGACCTGCCGTACGCGGAACTCGGGAACTCCGTCGGCCTGCAGGTGGGGCAACTCGTCATCGCCGTAGGAAGCCCGCTCGGGTTTCAGTCGACTGTGTCCACGGGTGTCGTCAGTGCCGTAGGACGCGCGATGCGCGGCGAACAGGGCCGGCTGATCGAGAACATCGTGCAGCACACCGCGCCGCTCAATCCCGGCAACTCCGGCGGACCGCTGGTGGATTCGCGCGGGCAGGTGGTGGGGGTCAACACGGCGATCATCGCGCTCGCTCAGGGCTTGGGTTTCG
>JBLMWR010000931.1:0-3681 GCA_050257335.1 Deltaproteobacteria bacterium
TTGTCAAAGATAAAAGTTAGGTTGTAGCCACGCTCGCCAGAGCGTGGGAAAGCATCGAATACAGACTCATCCCCCACGCTCTGGCGAGCGTGGCTACCCGAAAATCAAGGTTTGACAAAGCACTAGCCCGGCTTGGTGGATTGGTTTTGGTCGCAACCCCGGGCTGGCGTAGCGCCCCGGGGTATTGAATCTCGCCCCATTCGGGGCTGACCACGCGACTCCGTCGCCGATCAGTCAAACGGAAATCATCCGCTACGCGTCCAATTCCACGATCGTCCTGCCGTCGAGCCAGGCGCGTAGGACTGCTGCATGCCAGGGGCTGACCGGGAGGGCACATAATTCCTGACGTGAAACGAGCAGTGCCTGGTAACCGGGGGCGAAACGGAGCTGACCGATGCCAACGTCCAGCAGGGCATGATAGAACCAGGCGACGAGGTTGCCGGCAACCCACAGCTCGACCCGCTTTTCGAATGTTCGCGGCTCCCAATTCAACTCTTCACGCAGCTCGCGACGCAGGCACACTTCGGGAGTTTCCCCGGATTCGCGTCGCCCGCCAAAGCAGGTGAGTCGCCCGGCGGCGAGCCGCGCGTCGTCCGGCCTGGATTCCAAGAGCAACCGTCCCTCGGCGTCTTCGAGGATGGCGCAGACGTAGTTGGGCCATTTGTCCATTCTAAAACTCGCACTCCTGGAGGGAACGTCTGACACCCTAACGGTTGCGGCGGTTCCGGAAGCAGTCGCCGCCACGGCTTAGTCGTTGTTTACGATGTGTTTACGATGTTGACCCTGAGGGGATCCGCCCCGTTTTTCGCGATCGCCGGGAACTTTTTTCTCAGTCACATCGCGCTCGCGCAAGCGACGGTTGATGTATAATGGCGAACGAGCAATGAATAGTATTCGCGCGGAGCGCAGCGCGGTGTCGGTCTTCATGTTGCGAAGAATCCGGCCAATTTTTCGGATTTTTTGCAGATCGGAAAGGGGCTCCCGGACCGCGCGGTCGCGGCTCCCCAACCGGTGATGCCATCCGCGGTTATGGCGAGCGCCCTGTTCCGCGGCGCGCGAAATGTGCACGCCCGTTTCATACACTCATAGATATTCATCCGCGACCGGCAGGGGAAAATCGCGGCACGTGCTTTGCTGGCTGGCGGCCGAGCCGCCGAAATCAGACAAGGAGTCGTCCGTCCGGCCTTAAGTGTCCCACTCGCCCGGCATTCACCGGGGCTTTCCGTTGGTTCAGCCCCGGCCACCCGCCGTCAGGCAAAGCCTGACCTGCGTCCGTTCTTTCGTGCATTTCGCGTCTTTCGTGGTTACTCCTTCGAAATCGTCTCATCGAGGTTCAGCAGGACGGTGGCGAGGCCGGTCCAGGCGGCCAGTTCCGCCGGGGCGAGTTTGGGATCCGCGGGGGATTCGCCTGTGGCGATCAGCTTCTTCGCCGCCGCTTCGTCACCGGCGTACAACGTTCGCAGCGTCTCGAGGCGGCGCGAGAGGATTTCCAGCTCGGCCGGTTTCGGTTCGCGGGCGGTAAGGCGCCGGAAGGCTTCGGCGATGCGGCCGGGGTCGTCGCGGGAGGGGCCGAGCAGGACCCGTTGCGCCAGGGCCCGCGCGGCTTCGACGTACGTCACGTCGTTGAGCGTCACCAGGGCGTGCAGCGGCGTATTCGTGCGGGCGATTCGGATCGTGCAGGTCTGGCGGTTGGCCACGTCGAAAAACATCGTCGGCCCCACGATCCGCCGCCAGAAGGTGTACAGACTCCGGCGGTAGAGCGCCTCGCCGTGTTCCTGGTTGTACTGAATTTTTCCGAACGTGGCTTCCTCCCAGATCCCCGGAGGCTGATAACCCAGCACCGGCCTGCCGCCGATTTTTTCAACGAGCAGCCCCCCGGCGGCCAGCGCCTGATCTCGAATCATCCACGACGGCAACCGGTAGCGCGGGCCGCGGGAGAGCAGCCGGTTTTCGGGATCGCGCTCGACAAGCGACGCCGAAACTTTCGACGACTGGCGGTACGTGGCGCTCGTCACGATCAGCCTGTGAATGTGCTTGACGTCCCAGCCGCTCTCGATGAATTCGCGGGCCAGCCAGTCGAGCAACTCCGGATGCGACGGCTTTTCCCCCTGCACTCCAAAGTCCTCGGCGGTTTTCACCAGCCCGGTGCCGAAGAACAACTGCCAGAAGCGGTTGACCGTCACGCGGGCCGTCAGGGGATTGTCGGGAGAGACGATCCAGCGGGCCAGGGACAGGCGGTTGGGCGGCGCGTCGGCAGGGAGGCCCGGCAGGACCGCCGGCACGCCGTGCGCGACTTTCTCGCCGTACTTGTCGTAGGCCCCGCGGATGAGAATGAACGTGTCGCGCGGCTGGGCCCGATCGCGCAGGATCATCGTCCGGGGAAGCTCTTTCTCGGCCTGTTCGCGGGCCTGCCGGGCAGCGTCGGCGTTTCGCTTCGCCTCGGCCAGCCCGGCGCTCTGGTTCAGATAATAATCGGTCAGCTCTTTCTTCTGGCCGTCGCTGCGCTGTTCGGGATTGAGCGCGGCGATCGCGCGGATGTTTTCGGGAATCGTCCGGAACGTCGCCGCCGGAGAGCCGGTGACGGCAATGCGGAATTTACCGAGAACGTGGCTGACGTGCGGCGAGCGGAATTCGAGGCGAATCGTCACCTGCCGCTCTTCCTCCCCTCCGCCGGCGGGAGTTTTCACTTCGAAGAGGGCCGTATGCGGCTTGCCGAATTCGGGCGACACAGCCCAGCCGGTGTCGTTTTTGCCGTCGACCGCGCCGGTAATCGGGAACCCCTGCTGCTCGAAATCGGCGCTGATTGCCGTAAGCCCGACGGGCTTGCCATGGACGACGGCGATCAGCTCGGTGAGCACGAAATTACCGTTGTCGGCCCGGCCCGGTCCCGAATTGACAAGCGAGGGATCGGGAAGAGCCTCCAGCCGAATGCCGCTGATTTGCGGCATCTTGATTTTCGCCGAGATCGTGAAGCTGTCTTTGGCCGGGTTCGGGCCGCCGGCGAGGATCGCGTTGTCGGCGGCCTTGGCGAGCATCGCGCCTCCTTCGGACATCAGCTCGTCCGGGGCGAGCACAACCCATTCAGCTTGAGCCGGCTTTCCGCTGTTAGTGGCCAGCGTCTTCTCCCAGTCGGGCTGCGCCTGCCGCAGTTTCTGATCGAGATCGGCCCGTTCTTTGTTGGCGGCGGTCTCGCGGGCCTTCAATTCGGCGATCCGCCGTTCCTGGTCCGGCGACGCCATCGCCAGGACGGGCCGGGCCTGCGGATAGGCATCGGCGCCGCCGCTTTCGTCGATCGAGTTGAAATACGCCGAAAGCTGATAATACTCGCGTTGCGTGAAGGGGTCGAATTTGTGGTCGTGGCAGCGGCAGCAGTTGAACGTCAGCCCCATCCAGACGGTGCCGGTCGTCTCCACCCGGTCCTGCACGTAATCGACGCGAGACTCTTCGGCGATCCGCCCCCCTTCCCCGTTGATCATGTGGTTGCGATGAAAGCCGGTGGCGATCAGTTGCGCGCGGGTCGGATTGGGAAGCAGGTCTCCCGCGAGCTGTTCCATCGTGAACTGGTCGAACGGCATGTTTTTATTGAGGGCCTCAATCACCCAGTCGCGCCAGTACCACATCGAGCGCGTGGGATCGCCCTGATAGCCGTTCGTGTCGGAATAGCGGGCCGCATCGAGCCAT
>JBLMWR010000932.1:0-2848 GCA_050257335.1 Deltaproteobacteria bacterium
GGGGCTTCCAGGCTCGTGCGTCTTTGTTTTGCCAAGACATGACAATGCGCGGCACGCAATGCGATTCCGGGGGATGCTCGCAGCCCGGCAATATCCACGTCACCGCCGTTGATCGGCGGCAATTGGCGTGGCGAGGGGACTGGTGCGAGGTCCATGCGCGCGAGTTATTGCAGAGACAACGGTCCCAGCCGCCGGCTACCCGGAATCTGCGACCCGCACAAATCCCGGCGACTTGCCCGGCGGCAGGCTGGACGGAATTTGACCCGGAATTGCTCACGTATAAGGACGACGGGTTGCACGGAAATGTACTCTTGTCGGAAGTATCGGGATTGCGGCGTTTCTGGATTGCCATCGGCTATGCGGAATCGGGACTGCTTTACTGGAGATTTGAGCGCAAGTCGTTCGGGCGGCCGCTGACGCACGACGCGATGGCTACGACAATTTCCGCGCTCGGCGGGAAGTTGCGTGAAGTCCTAATCGACGAGTTTTTGCCGGCTCAACACGTCTTCCACGCGAAGCTCCGAATTGCCCACTCTCGGGACGTCGTCGCGGTCGACGTTCGACCCAGCGATGCCATCATCATGGCAATGGTCTGCAATGTGCCGATCTTCGTCGCACACGACGTGCTCTCGCAGTGCGCCGCGACGGGCCCGGCCGACTAGCATGCGGTCGCGCGCTCCGGATCGTGAGTTTGCGCAGCGCGCGACGACGTAATCGAGGGACTTGCACCCGGTCATCGGCACGGCTCCTGCGACCCCTCCGGGGTCGAAATCAACTCACGAAACATTGTCCGGGGGTGTCGCTTCGCTCGAACCCCGGCTAATCGCTGCGACCCCTTATCGGGGTCGAAGGGCGGTCCCTGCGGGACCGAATCGCGGCTTGATCGGCGAATTCGGACATGATCACGCAGGGGCTTGGAAGCCCATGCTACGGGCCGCGATGCACGATGGGGAAAACGACAAGACCCGCGATCGCCGCCGCAACGACGATGATCGGCTCTGGAAGTTTTTTGAACTTCCACAGCAGGCCGATGGTGATCGCCAGGATGATGAGCTTCGGGATCTCGATGCTCGCGTTTGAGTCCAGAAGGGTCCGTCGTCCCAGCACGATGACCGACCCGGCGATGGCGCCGATCGCGGCCGCGGTGACGCCGTCCACGAACGCGACGATCCCCGGGCGCTTGCCGTGTTTCTTGAAATACGGCGCCGGGATGATCGTGAACAGATAGCAGGGGAGAAACGTGGCAACCGCCGCCACGGTCGCCCCGGCGAAGCCCTGCACCAGATAGCCGATGAACCCGACGGTGATCACGACCGGGCCGGGCGTGATCATCGCCACCGCCACGGCGTCGAGAAACTCGCGTTCTTTCAGCCAGTGATAGTCCTTGACGACGCCGCCGTACAGGAACGGGACGATCGCCAGTCCGCTGCCGAAGACGAAGGCTCCGGCTTTCGTGAAGAAGAGGGCGATGCGGCCGAGGGTTTCCCATTCAGAGAGTGGCGTTTCGGAAGCCGCAGCTCCCACTGGCAAGAGCGCGAGCGATGCGGCCGTCGGCCCGCGATGGGAAAGGAGGCGGGGCGGCGTGCGGTGGAGCCAGTTGACGACGCCGGCCCCGAGAAACAGGAACACCGTTTCCGACTCCGTCCAGACGGTGACGGCGGCACTGACAAGGTAGATCGCCCACAGCAGCCAGTCCCTGCCGATTGTCCTTTGGGTGAGCCGGTAAGCGCTGATGGTCATGATCCCGATCACGCAGCCCCCCACGCCGTAAAATGCCGAAAGCATCCACGGCAGGCCGCCGAATCTTACGTAGGCCCACCCCAGGGCCACGACCATCAGAAACGACGGAATCACGAACGCCACTCCCACGAGCGTGGCGCCGAGGACGCCGTAATGGACGTAACCCAGGTAAATGGCAAGCTGCGCGGCGAGGGGCCCGGGCATCAGTTGCGCGAGGGTCAGCCCTTCCTTGTATTCGGTGTCCGAAATCCACCCGCGGCGTTCGACCAGGTCGCGATGCATGTACCCCACAAGGGCCACCGGGCCGCCGAACCCCAGCGCCCCCAGGCGCAGGGCGTACGCGGTCATCTGCCAGAGGGTATAGAGCGGCCGGGGATCCGGTGCCGGCGGCGACTCGGCTTCCGATGACGTGGTCGTCATCGCGTCTCCCCGCGCGGGACTTGTTGTGTTTTCATGGTGGCCTGATTAGCGTGTTGCATAGTCGGCGGTCAAGCGCAGCGAGCTGCCCCGGCGAGCCGACGGGTTTATCCCGCCGGTTTCAGGGTGAAGGGTGTAATACGACGGGAATTGCAAATCAAGCACGGCCGGTGATCTACTGCGCACGACGGTCGATTTGTGGATTTGTCCGTGAAGGTAGAGCGGCGCGGAAACGACGGGGATAAACCCCGCCGCTCGCTGCCGCGAGACGCGTAAAGTGTTCCGCAATGTGGCGAAATCGACACATTCCCGCCACAATGTTTAGACGGTATCGTTCCTGCCCCAACATCCCGCCTCGAGTTGTCCCTCGCCCGGAGCGATTTTCCATGCAGCCTGACGCCCGTCCCCGCAGCGCGACGTTTATTCGCAGACAGACCGCAGCCGCACGGCGCATTCCGCGATTGATCTGCGTTGCACTCGTGGGCCTCATCCTCGCGGCCCCTGCGCTTGCCGTTGAACCGACTCTGTCGATCGAAACGCCGACGTCGCCGCCCGCCTGGGCGCTGCTCGAGCGGGAGCTGGTGCGGGCCAACACGGCGGCGTGCCGCGAGTTCTTCGAGAAGTACTTCGACGACCGCGGATACCTCCTGTGCGTCGAGCGCTGGGGCGGAGACGACGGGCCGGACGATGC
>JBLMWR010000933.1:0-3185 GCA_050257335.1 Deltaproteobacteria bacterium
CCGCAGATCGTGCTGACCGTGCGCGGGAAAGGATACATGTTCGCGGGAGAGAATTACAAATTGAAAAGTGTAAATTGAAAATTGCAAATTGGACGGGCGCCCCACTGCAATTTTCAATTTGAAATTTACAATTTTTATTTTTCGATTCCGTTCGAATGCACCGTCCCTGGCAAATCTGGATCGGCTTCGGGACGGCCCTGGCGGTGGTTGCCGCCGGGGTCGGCTGGCTGAGCTTTCGCGCGCTCGAATCCGACCGCGCCGAGGCCGCGGCCCGGCAGCAGGCAGCGGTCGAAGAAGCCGTGCGGGTCGCGCTGTGGCGGATGGACACTCTGATGTCGGCGTTCGTCGCCCAGGAAAGCGCCCGCTCCGCCGACGCCTGGCAGCCGTTCGGGCTCAATCCCCTCGCCGAGGGCCCCAAGTCGCGCGGCAAGCGCGCGCCCGCCGAACCAGTGGCGTCCCCCCTGCTGACCCAACCGCTCCCGCAGATCCTCGTCTATTTTCAGCGGGATGCCGCCGGCGAGCTCACCTCGCCGCAGGTCCCCACCGGACCATGGCGCGAGCGAGCCGTTCCGGCGATCGTTTCGGCCGAACAGGTCGATCTGTATCAGCAGCGGCTGGAGCGGCTTCGGGGACTGGTCGATTTCAGCGAACTGCTGGCCTGCCTGCCGGTCGCCGCCGAGCGTGACCATCCTGGTGAGCCGGCGCAGGCGAACGGCCAGTTCTTCAACTTCGATTCGGGAGCGCCGCCGAACAATCCAAACGGTGCGCCGCTTCTCAACGCAAACCCGCCTGCCAGCGCCCCGGCCAACACGCTGATTCCCGAGCAGCAAGAGCAGCTCCAGCAGGTGCGCAGCGTCAACGAATTTCGCAAACGCTCGGCTTATGTCTCGCAGAATCTGCGCATGGCTCAGGCCGACAACTCCGTTAATTTCGACGCGAATGCGTTCGATGTTCCCGACGACTCGCCGCCGACCGCCACCATGACGCCGCGGGTCGTCTCGGGCCAATTGCTGCTGGCCCGCACGGTCTGCATTGCCGGAAAGACCTCGCTGCAGGCGTGCTGGATCGACTGGAACCTGCTCCGTCAGAGCCTCCTCTCCGAGATCGCCGACCTCCTCCCCCAGGCCGACCTGAAGCTCGTCGATCGGCCTCTGGAAAGCGAGCAGACGCGAATGCTGGCCGCGGTGCCGGTGCAGCTCGACCCGGGGACGATTTCCGCCTCGGCGACGATCGGGCTCTCTCCCGTCGGGCAGGCTCTCGTCGTCGCCTGGGGAGCGATGCTCCTGGCCGCCGTGTCGGTCGCCGTTCTGCTCCGCGGCGTGGTGGCCCTCAGCGAGCGGCGGGCCGATTTCGTCTCGGCCGTCACTCACGAGCTGCGGACCCCCCTCACCACCTTCCGAATGTACGCCGAAATGCTGGCCGAGGGAATGCTCCCCGACGAGGCGGCGCGGCGGAAGTATCTCGACACGCTGCGGATCGAGGCCGACCGGCTCACGCACCTGGTCGAGAACGTGCTGGCGTACGCGCGGCTCGAACGGGGGGGCCTCGGAAACCGGATCCAGCCTGTGCGCGGTGAAGAGCTGCTCAAGCTGGCGACCGGCCGGTTGAGCGAACGGGCCCGCGAGGCGGGGGTCGCGCTGTCGGTTTCGGCGGATGAAAACACGTCGCAGGCGATGGTCCTCTGCGATGCCTCGGCGGTCGAGCAGATCCTCTTCAACCTCGTGGACAACGCCTGTAAATATGCCGTGCGCGGCGAGAACAAGACGCTCGAGATTGAAGCGCGATCGGCTCGGGGGCGCATGCGACTTTTGGTTCGCGATTACGGACCGGGGATCTCCTCCGAACAGCGACGGCGGTTGTTTCAGCCGTTCCGCAAGTCGGCCGACGAGGCGGCCCGCTCGGCCCCCGGCGTCGGCCTGGGTCTGGCCCTCTGCCGGCGCCTGGCGCGCGACATGGGGGGCGAGCTGCACCTCGACCCTCTGACGATCGACGGCGCCGCCTTCGTCCTCTCGCTGCCGCTGCGCGAAGTGTAGGGTGGGGGGTCAGAGCGCTCGCCAAGAATTCGGCGATCGTCACCCAGAGATCCGGGATCGACTGTCCACGTTCCCGAATCCGTGAATCGAGCGACGGCCCCGACTGGTCAAGCGCGCGACTGACCGGCAAGCCCCGCCCAGTGTCCGGGGCCGCCGCTCGCAACCGGCGGAAGTCACGCGGTGCGGGCCGTTTGTTCGTTCATACCCATGCGAGAAACTACCTGCCGCGCGCCGCTCTGACCCCGCCACCCCTCCCCGCAGGGCGGGCTTCCCCGGCCTGCCCGTTTCACTCCCAGAACGCCCGCGCACCCAATCTCATCGAAAAGGAGGCGTGCCATTCTCTCCGCTGTATTTGAACGTTTCTGTTTCACGCTCTTCACGGGCGGGGTGAAGAGCCCCCCCCACCGTTGGGGCGCCCCACGGTGGGAACCTGCCGTGGCTGACTTTGCCGGTTGTAGCGGCGGTATCGGTTCCAACCTTTCTCCGCGCGCCCGCCATCCGATACGACCGGACTCCTGGGCGGCAATCCGGGGGAGACGCCCCGATTCGGCCGCCGGCCGCTGTTCGGACGCTCACGGACCGTCCGATATAGAAACGAAATACGATTACCGCGCCTTGCGCGCCAATCCCCTGAGTCACCCACGAGGACGTCGAGATGCGCACCCCGTTGTTCGCACTCAGCCTGAGCCTGTCGGTCGCCGCCCTTCTCGCTGCCCGAGGCGTCGCCGGCGAATTGATCCCCACGAACGTCTGGAAGACCGACTTCGACGCCGCACAGGACGAAGCCAGGAGGCTCAATCGCCCCCTCGTCGTCCACTTCCACGCCACGTACTGCAAGCCCTGCCGGCAGATGGAGAAGGAAGTCCTCCATTCCACGGCGGTGCTGAAGATCATCGACGCGGGTTTCGTCGCCGTGAAGGTCGACGTCATGCGCAACCCCAACGTCCAGGCGAAATACGGCATCGAGAATCTGCCGACTGACATGATTCTCAGTCCCGAGGGAAAGGTGCTCGTCAAGACGCATGGTTATCAGGATTTCTCCCGGGGAGGAGACCAGGATTACAGGAAGTACCTGACGAACATCACGCGGATCGACGGGCAATACGCCGCCGCGGGCAAACGCCTGCCTCGCCCGGACGCGGCCGCCGAAGA
>JBLMWR010000934.1:0-4487 GCA_050257335.1 Deltaproteobacteria bacterium
ATCGCCTCCCGACGATGTGAAACGACGGCAACTTTCCAGTGCGCTCCGTTCCCTGCAGAATCCAGCGCCAGATGGTTCCTTCCCTGACGCCCACCAGTTTCGCGGCCTCCGCAATCGTCAGCCTTTTCTTCTCGATCATCACGGCCATACCAGTCCCCTTTCGTCTGGCCAAAAAAATAACCCGCGAACCACTCAATTCGAGTGATTCGCGGGTTTATGAGAACCGCATCTCCCAAGCCGGCAGGAGTGGCGACAAGCGTCCTGTTGCTTCCGCTGCTTTTCTGACGGGTTGTCGGCTTTCGCCTCAGTAAGTCAACCGCTGCTCGCCGCCGCACCTCCAGTTTTTGTCTGCATCGAACCAGCGACGGATAGACGCTGGGGCTGCACCGTTCCGCGAGACGATCTGAAAACCCAGCCCTCGCTTGAACGGTGCACTTCTCATGGCCGACATTATCCCTCCGATTTTCATCCTGTCAATTTCACGCCGCACTTTTTTCTCCTGCCGAATCCCGTTGCACACCAGTTGCACAAACGAGCATCCAGTCGTCCCGACTCGGCCCGTCGTCAGGGTTCCGACATGGCATTTTTCCCGAGCATTTCGTAGCGTGGCGTAGGGTGCCGTAGCTTTCGCTGAACTCTTAATCACTAGGTTCAAGGTTCGAGTCCTTGTGGGGGCAATGAGTTACGTCGAGCCGGGGAGGCCGTGGTCACTCGGTGGTCACCAAATCGTCCGAGGCGGGGCGACATGCGCCGCGGGCGCCGGCGGGCGGGCGCGGCAGCGGGGCAGCTCGGGGGTTTCGCGGCGCGGGCGGCGTCGGCCGAGGGGATGAGGGCGAGGACGTGAAGGCATTCGATCGCCGGGTTCAACTGCCGGGCGGCGTTGATGTACTGCAGCGTCGTCTGGAAGCTCTTGTTGTTTTTCGCCCTTGTCAGGGCGTGCCCCTTGTCGAGGTCGACGTCGTCCCATTGCAACGCCGGAATCTCGCCGATTCGCGTATACGCCCATGATCGTATAATCGCGCATCGCCCATCAACGAAAGGACACGACCGATGCCTGAGAGGCCCCCCCGATCAACCTGCTCGGGCGGCTGAGCCGCCCGAGACATTATCAGGGGAGGGGGAGTGCCGGGGGGTCGGGGGGGGCCGGCAAGGGGGGAGGGGGCCGCAGAGCGGAGGATCGGCTGGCTGCGTGGCCGGGCCGCGGGCCATACGGGGTCGAGTGTCAAGCGTGGCCGCGCGAGGTTTGACGTTGCTTGCGAGCGCGGCTGTCGGAGAGTGGCGCTGGTGTGGCGGATCGCCGGCGCTGCCGGAGTCTCGGGCGGGTGCGGGATAGAGTTGACGTGGCTTGCGGGCGCGGCGGTCGGAGGGCGGCGCTGGATGAGCGGATCGCCGGCGGTGCCGGAGTGTTGAGCGGTGCCGGGGCAGACGGCGGGTCGCTCGCGCGCCGGGCGTCCGGGCGCCGCCGCTTAGGGAGGGGTCCATCGTCGGCGCGAGGCGCAAAGGTGGTGCATCTGTCAAAAATATGAGCGCGGTTGCGGTGCGGTTCGCGCGGATTTGGGCGGGGAAGACGGACCCACCCCCGCCGCCCCGGTGGCCGACCTGGTTGGTGTCGTGGCGGGCCCTGGTGGCGGGTCATTTTCGAATGGAAATCGGCAGATCTGACGAGTAATACCGCTACGACAATCTGTCATCCAGAAGAAGAAGTAGCTAAATTGGTCGTCCTCAGGAGCGAGGATTTCGCGGGGGGGGGATCCGCAAGGGGGGGGACGCCCAGAAAGGACCCCAAGACGGGGGGTGGGGGGGTGGGTGCGGCAGGTGTGGTGGTGAACCCCCCAAAAAAGCGCCGCATAGCCGGGGTGTTCGCGGGGGAGCCCCGCGCGCGGGGGGTGCCCAAGAGGACCCAAGGGGTGGCCGTGCGGGGGCAGGGCGGCCGCGCGTAGACGTGCTCGCCTGCCGTGGAACGAAACACAACCTCATTCGCCGACTGTTCCCGGAGGCGGTGGCTGGGGACGTGGCCGGGAAGGACCGCGGGACCCGCGGGGGTCGTTCTCAGTGGGGCGACGGCTCGACGTCGCAGGGAGATTCGGGCAGCCAGCGCGATGATTCCTGATTACCCTGACACGATTCGGATTGTTTTTTCTGGGGCTGCGGATACAGAATGACGGAGAGGCAGCTTGCCTCGCATACAACGACGGTGGCCCTGCCACGGACCGGACAGATGGACGACCGAACGTACTATGGTTGCCGCTTACGGCTCGACGGCGACGACAAATTCGTCATCTGGTTCCAGAATGCGCATGACGATTTCGTCTGCGCGCCCGACGGTCGTCTTGTTTGGGCGCGCAGCACCGGCGAAATCGTGACTGCCGCCCGCGACAGGGGCATTACTCTCGTTTCAGAAGACGCGATTCTCTACGACTTTGACCGAATCAGTGATTGGTGCCGATGTCGAGCGGCGGAGACCGTGGATTGCAACGTATTCCTGAACGCCTGGAATTTCTTCGACGATCTCGCGGGTATCCATGAATTTCCTGATAGCAATTTCGCAATGCTGAGTCGCGCTGCGGCCAACCGCTACGACACGTTGTTCTGGGGGTGCAATCTTCCTGTCGTTACGCCGCCAGGCGAACGCTTCGAGCCGAGCTGGACTCAAGAATGGCTCGACGAAATTGCGACCGTCATGGAGGCCGGAATAGCGCTGCTGCGGGACAAGCTTCGGACCACATAGTGCACGCTACTCCCTGATTCCGACTTCTTTCGCCCGCTCGGGAGTACTGGCGGCGGTGGCGCTGTGACTTCCGAACAAGCTGACATGGCAGCGGAGACCTTTGCACTTGGCGGCCAGGCTGAGATGGCGACGGGACCGGCGTATCGTTCGCGGAAATCTGCGATCGGTTACTGTTTTTCCACAACGTCTGCTCTGTCCGCGGAAGCCACACGAAGGATCAACACGCTTCCAGCCCGATTTGCAACTGCCAGGTATCGGCCGTCCTGCGTAAGATCTGCTCGAAAGACGCCGATCGGGAGCCGAATCGTACGCTCCGTTTTTCCCGTGGCAATGTCCCACACGACGACCAATCCGTTGGCTTGCGCTGTTATGAGCCGGCGGGCATCGGGACCGAACGAAAGAGCGTAGACAAGCTCCGACCGCGGCTGCTCGTCAGACAGCGCTCGACGCAGAACAAGTTCCTTCTCTTTGACGTCGAGCAGCGCCAGCCGCGCATACGTGAACGACTCCTCGTCGCTAACCGCCAGGGACCTCCCGTCGGGTGAGAACGCAAATGCGCGGGGAGTTCGGAGCAGGCTAATGGACGCAATCTCACTGAGCTTGGACGCGTCCCAGAGCGTAAGTCTGGATGACTCCGAGGCGGCGTAGCCGTTGGAGATGTCCTGGCCCCAGGTCGCAAACGCCTTGCCGTCTGGCGCGAATGCAATGTGCTCATCGTTGACTATGATGTCACGACCCGCGGCCGGTGGATGCTTGACGTCGCCGCGCAGGGTCGGTGCCTCTTTCGACAGGTCCCAGACCGTGATATGACGTTCCGCGCCTGCGCCGCAGGCGACGAGCGTTTGACCGTCAGGTGCGTAAGCCAGATCAATACTCTGTGCGGGACTCGCCAGAGACAATCGAAACTGCTCAATTGCAGTTTTCTGAGTCAAATCCCAGAGCCGAATCTGTCCGGTGTTATCGCCCGACGCGAGCTGCGTGCTCTTGGGGGAAAAGACGAGCGACTGTATCGAAGTACCTTGATGTCCCTTGAGAATCAGCGGGGTGCCCAGGTTGGCCGTGTCGTACAAGACGGCGCGCGTTCCATCGCCCAATGCGAGCCATTTTGAATCCGCGCTGAACTTCACGCTATAAAGATACGAGACCGGTCGATTGAGCACTGCCACAAGCTCGGGAGGCGGCCGAAACCTCAGGTTGCCGGGAAGGTCGCGCGATTGGAGCGCATCGAGGGGTGAGGTCCTCGCAGGCGGTTCGCCGGCGGTGCTCACCGAAATTCGGAATACGACGCAGAACGCGACGATTGCACTTCTGAGAATGTGCCATCCGGTCGCCCAGAACGTCACGCCCAGGCTCTTGCGGGAGGTCATTGTGATTGCTCCTGCATGTTACACGGGATCACAGCCATCCTGTCCGAGGCAGGATTGTGGGAGCGATGCAAAGAAGAAATTCTGTGCGGTTCTTTCCGTCGCACTCGTTCACCAGCGAGACCATCGCCACTCCGATTCGTACTGCTTGCTGCAGCCGGATCGCAATGCGGAAGGGCTGGGGCGTGATGGGATCGGTCGCGGACATCGCCTCAGCTTACTGCCGGTGGCTGTCGGAGGGAAGCCAGCCTTCCGTTCACCGGAGCGTCATCCGCGCCACCGATGGGATCGAGCTGCTCGTCTTTCCTGGCGGCAACGATGCTTTCGACCGGCGCATCGACATGGGTCAGCGTATGCGCGGCGGAGCAGTTCCCTGACTGCGTTCGCGTAACCGT
>JBLMWR010000935.1:0-4671 GCA_050257335.1 Deltaproteobacteria bacterium
AAGCGGACCCGATTGGCCAGTCTCCGAGTGCCACGTTTCGGAGAAACGCGGCTAAATCAACGGCCCCCAAGGGGGGGGCAGGGGGGGTCGAGTGAAGTGGTCTGCCAAGCACTCAATCGCCGGCAGAAAGGGAGCCAACGTGATGGACCTCGCAGATCGCCGCATGCCATACCCCCGGGAGTCGCTTCATCAGTGTCTATCGGTGGAATTCAGCGTCTCAACCTGCGTCCAAAATCCGTCGGCAAATATCTACCGCCTCTGGCGGATGGACGTTGAGGCTCGGCAATCGCTCCGCCGGTGCCCAATCGTACGGCATCCACACGCCGAGCTTGTGCTCCGCCGGATCGAATTTCGGGTGAATCCACCGATCGGACAACAGGGTCCCGTCGTCCCCGGCAACGAGGAAGTAATGGAACGTCGTGCCCGACCACGGATGACTGGCGACCTTTCGAACGATGGAAAGCGCCGGCTCGTCTTCACCCGGATTGACGCCAAGCTGACGGGCCAGTTCCAGAGCCGCCTGCCGCATGCTGTCGAGCGCACTACGAATACATGCGGCCTCGACAGTCTCGCCAGTACCCACAGGTCCGCCAGGCAGGACATAATAGATGCCCTGGTGTGCCAGATTCCTCATAAGCAGAATCGTCCGATCACGGATAATGATCGCGCCCGTCCAGTCCGGGCCGGGAGGAAAATCAGGGAGAGCCGTGGTCAATTCCATTAGCGCCTGTCATGAGATGCCATCCGTGATATTTTGTTGGAAGAAATGAAGAAACCGCGGATGATGCGGATCCGCGCGGATAAATACTGACGAGGTAAACTTGCACATCCGCGCGTATCCGCGTCATCCGCGGTTCTCGTTCTGTTGTTCGTCTTCCAGCAATGGGGGTGCTCGTCAAACCACTTCACCCGACCCCCCCTGCCCCACCTTGCGAAGGGGCGGAAAGTTTTGCCCATGCGGCAGGGCGCTTTTCCAGAAACGCCGTGGTCCCTTCGCGGGGCTCGCCGGTGGCGCAGCATTGCGCGAACTGCTCGGCTTCCATGTCGAGCAGATCTTGCAGCTCGACGGCGTAAACGTCGGCGATCATCTGTTTGGCGGTCGCCACAGCCGTCGGGGCGGTTTTCAGATACTGCGCTATTCTCGCGTCAACCGCGGCGCGGAATTCGGCGTCGGGGAAGAGCGCCTCCACCACGCCCAGCCGCTCCGCTTCCGCCGCGGGGAGAAGCTCACCCGAGAGGATCACGCGATTGGCGACTGCCGCCCCGAACAGCAGCGTGGAGCGCACCGTTCCGCCCCAGCCGGGAATGAACCCCAGGGTCACTTCCGGAGCGCCGATGCGGGCGCTCGCACCGGCCAGACGCAGGTCGCACGCCAGCGCCAACTCGAGGCCGCCCCCCGCGCACGTCGCGTGAATGGCGGCGATCGTCACAGCGGGGAGCTCGGCGATGCGCTGAAACAGGCGCTGCCCTTCACGTGCATACCGCCGTGCCGATTTTCGCGTCAGCTCCTTCAGTTCGTTGATGTCAGCGCCCGCCAGAAACGTCCGTCCTTCCGCCTGAAAGACGACGACCCTCAGCGACTTGTCCCCCTTCAGCTCCTTGAGCACGGCTTTGAGTTGATCGAGCACCGCGCGCGACAGAATCTGCACGCCGTTCTCGCTGCGGAACACCACCCGCGCCACCCCGGCTTCCATGCGGACAATTTCGACGGATGTGCTCATCGCAACAACTCCCGCATCGCCCCCATCAGCACCTCCTCGACCTCCGGGGCGACGCGCGACACCGGGCCGGTCTCGTAGCCCCCCTGGCTGTAGGAATGCGCGAGGCCAATGTACCCCGGGCCGTAATCGCCGTACCCCGCCATCAGCACGGGAGAATCCGGCCGCATTTTCTGCGCGGCAATCTGATATTCGACGAACAGCTCGCCCGGCATGTGGAGCACGGCGATCGGTCCCAGCGTCAGGCAGGTGATGTCGATCTTCTCGCAGGCGGCACAGCGCAGCGCCCACGCCAGATGGCGGGCCCCCTGCAGCCGGGCCCGCAGTTCGGCCTTCTCGTCGGCGACCGTGGCCTTCAGCTTCTGGATATCGAGATGCGGTGCCGGAGGCAGGGCTGCCGCCGTCACTCTCCACCGCACGTCTCCCGCCTTGATCGGATATTTCTTCGTCGCCTCGAAGGCGGCCTTCATGCCGTCGGCCAGACGCCGGGCGAGCAGCGGACGGTTCTCGGGAGAACCGTCATTGTATTTTCCGGCGGTGACGTTGCCTCCCGCGCCGTCAAAATGGACGTGAAACACTTGGGGCTGCTCGTTGTCGCGCAGTCCCCTTGCCAGTCCCGGAAAGTCGCAGCTCACGCCCCCCTGGCCGTAGTAGCTCTGTGGATGCGTGGCGTAATAGGTCAGCGTGGCGATCGGCTTGTCTTCGTTCCAGAAGCTGAGGAGGTGGACGAACGGGTCGATAGTCCCCTCCGGCTCGGCACGGATCTTCTCATCTTTGGTGGAACTGTAGCGGACGTATTTCACCTTGCCATCCGGCCCGAGCACGCGGCGGTTCGAGGCCACCTTTTCGACTTTCCCCTTGCCGTAACCGACATGCGTGACGACGCGCGCCTGGGCGAGGCTGTCCTTGAGGGCGTCGGCAGTCCGCTGGATCGCCGTCCGCGCGAAGACGACGTCGAAGAGCCTGTTCCCCAGGCCGTGGGGAATCAGCAGTTCGTCCGCGGCAAAGTCGCACCCGGGAGCGTCGTGCGGATGAAGGCTGTGGATGGCGACCCGATCGCGCGTCGTCCCGGCGGCTCTGGCGAGCGCGTCGCGGAACTCGTCGTACCCGCTGTTGCCGATTCCCACCCAGTCGAAGGCGCACAGGACAATCGGCTTGTCGGCCGAAAGGAGCACCACGCCGCGACCCGTGAGCTTGTCGACGATTTCCTTCGCCGGCGGCACAAGCGCATCGCACAGGGGGGCGCCGATCGGCGGCGTCACGTCGGCCTCGAATACGGCGATCTTCAGGGGCGCTTCGGCGGCGGGTGAGTCTGCCGCTGCAATCGTCGCCCCGAGAAAAATGACAACCGCAAGCGTTTGGCGCATGTTGCCGGGTCCTGTTTTCAATGGCGCGTTGAGAGACGAGAAGCAGGCATCAGCTTAAAGGCGCGTGCATCGGTCGTCCAGCGAGTCGCTGCTGGAGTCCTGCCTTCGGCCGGTCGATGCGGGTGGCGGGGTCAGAGCGGCGCAGGTGACGCTCGACCCTGCCTGGCATATTCAGGCCCAAGCGGCAATCACGGAGGAATCGCGCGTTGGTCGAGCGGCGGCCCCGTCAGGCACGCATTCGACGGGGCCGCCGCTCAATTTCCCGCTCCGGTCATCCGCAGCGGCTGGCGGCGAGCCCTCTGCTGCCGCCACCGCTCGCCGGTCCGCCCAGAGCGCGAGCGGAAGAGCCGCACGTCCTCGCGCTTCGGGTTAGTATTGGAGCATTGAGCGGGCCGTAGTATCCTTAGCCCGCGGGCCGAGAATCATTCAGGGACGTGACACAGGACGGCATCACGGAGCACGCCATGGATCGGTTATTCAGGGACCACGGATTCCTCCCCGAGCGCGACCCGCTGCGGGCCTTTCCGCACGGCAGCCCGCTCGCGCTGCTCGACGAAATCGGCCGCGATCTCCCCAGCCTGCTGCAGGATGCAGGGTTTCGGGATTACGCCAGGCGGCTGTCGATTCCCGAGTGGGTCGAACCGGGCGACCCGGTGCAGCGACTGGCGCAGATGCGGCTGTACTACGTGCGGCTCGGGTTTCTCGCCTCGGCGTACATTAATCAGGTCGGTCAACAGCCGATCAACGTCCTGCCGCGCAACCTGGCCGTCCCGCTCTGCCAGATCTGCCGGCTGCTGTCGCGTCCGCCGATCTTGAGCTATGACGGCTATGCGCTGTTCAACTGGAAGCGATTCGATCCGGCGGGGCCCATCGCCCTGGGGAACATCGACACGATCCAGAACTTCGTCCACATGTATGACGAGCACTGGTTCATTCTGATCCATGTCGACATCGAGAACATCGCGGCTCGAATTCTGGCGGCGATCGACGACGCGGGGCGGGGCGCCAGGGCGGGCGACAACGCGGCGGTCAACCAGGCGCTGCAAACGATCGGCCGGGCGGTGTGGCGGCAGGTGGACGTCTTGCGGCGGATTCCCGAGAAGATGGATCCGGCGCTCTACTACAAGACGTTCCGTCCGTACATCCGCTTCTTCGAGCACGTCGTGTACGAAGGGGTCGATGCCAGGCCGATGGACTTCCGCGGCGAGACGGGGGCCCAGAGCAGCATCATGCCCGCGCTGGTGGCGTTCATGAAGATCCCCCACCGGCAGTCGATGCTCACCGATCATCTGGCCGACATGCAGAACTTCATGCCGCAGGAGCATCGCCGGCTGATCGCCGAATTCCGCGCGCTTCCCGACCCGCGACCGCTGGCCGACAAAGAGCCGTATAACGACGTGCTGGAAGCGATGGCCACGTTTCGCGAGGTGCATTACGGCTGGGCGGACCAGTACATCAACCAGCGGACGAGCGACCCGCGCGGCACCGGTGGCACGCCGTTCATGCAATGGCTCGGGCAACTGATGGCGGAGACGCGGGCGCATAAGATCGCATAAGCCACTATGAAAACCATCATCGAACCCTTT
>JBLMWR010000936.1:0-3339 GCA_050257335.1 Deltaproteobacteria bacterium
GGGTGGAGGTGGAAGATGGCCGCGATCTGTTCCAGCGTGCGGGCGTCTCCCAGCCCCTCCACGTCGACCCAGCAGACGTGCCAGTGCCCTAGAAAGGCGCGCAGCTCCTCGGGGTCGGCGATGTCGCGCTCAATGTATTTTTCGGGGCTGTACGCCAGCAGGCGGATCACCGGGCGGGGGGCCAGGGGATCGACGATCAGGCTTCCCGGCGGCGCGCCCGGCGCGGCGCGGCGCTTCATGCGCCGGCGGACATGATCCCGGTGACGGGCTTTGTGCGACATGAACGAAACCTCATGATTTGCCGGTTCGCCGCGAGTATACTGGAGTTCGCGAAAGTAGTCATCTCGCTCCGCGAGATGAGGTCTGTGCGTTCCGTTCCATTTGAATCTTCGACGACATGACCACCGAACGGATCATTTTCAGCGGCCGTGTGCAGGGAGTGGGGTTCCGTTACACGGTGCATTCGCTGGCCCGGCGGCATCCCGTTGCGGGGTACGTACGGAACCTGCCGGACGGCACGGTGGAGCTGGTCGCGCAGGGGAATCTCACCGCCGTCAACGTTCTGCTGGCCGAGGTGCAGCGGCATTTTCGCAATAACATCGGCCACTGCGAGCGCAGCCCAGTGACGGCTCCTGAGGAATTCAACGGCTTCGAGATCCGCTTTTGACCGGGTCGGTCGCCGTGCTGCTCTCATTCCCGGGCTCTGATGGGAAGCGAAAGGCAGTCAGCTCGCTCCACAGGATGACGGTGCCTTCAATCCACGTGGCGCCTGGGAACGAGCCGCAAACGAGATGCAGCGGGAGGCGCGAGTGGCGTGCGGCTACGGCCGGGCCTCGTCGATTCTCAGAATCTGGTCGGCCGGTACATCGTGCAAGGTCAGTTCCCTGCCGGACGGCCAGTGGATCACGACTTGATCGAGCCGGATGACCTCCCCCAGCCCCCAGTGAACGCGCGGATCACTGGAGGACAAATAGCTGGATGCCGGAGAAACGTCGGCGATCCACACCTGGGTCCCCGCCTTGCCGACGACCCGGGCGCCATACGCGAATCCGTTCGGCGCCGTGCCGCGCAGGTCGAGCGTGATCCAGTGGTTGTCTGTGCGAGTGCGATTCTCGAGCAGCATCACCGGGCCCTCGAAATCCACCGCCAGCAGGTCGATGCGGCCGTCGTTGTCGAAGTCGGCGGTTGCCGAACCGCGTCCCAGCATTGTCCGCTGGACGTCCGGCCCGAGGGCCGGGACCAGGTCCACGAATCTCCGCCCCTGTTCGTTGCGAAAAAGTTGCGCCGGCTGGCGGAATTCGGCCCCCAGACCATCGGCATCGGCGGCATTGTCGTAGACGTGGCCGTTGACGAAAAAGATGTCCGGCCAGCCGTCGTTTTCGAAATCGACCCATTTGGCGCCGAAACCGAGGCGATTGCGGGTGGCCCCGCGGAGTCCCGTGGATTGGGAAGCATCCATGAAGGAGTTGTCGCCCATGTTTTGAAAGAGGACAAAGGATGTCCACTGGAAATTCGTGACGACGAGATCGAGGAGTCCGTCGCGATTGAAATCGGCCCAGTCGGCTCCCATTGCGGCGAGGGCCGCGGCGTTCATGTCGACGGCCAGGCCGGCTCTTGAGGCGATGTTCTCGAACCGCATTGCTCCCAGGTTGCTGAGAAAATCAGCCGGCGAACCGTCGTTGCCAATGTAGAAATCCATCCGGCCGTCTCCCTCCAGATCGGTGAACGCCAGCACCAGGCCCACGCCGTTCGTCTGGTCCATTCCCGCCGACCCGGGCACGGGCTCGAAGCCGCCCCGTCCGGTATTTCGCCAGATTTCTCCGAATTCCGGCGGGTAGACTTGCGGCCGGCAACCGGCACGTGCGCCCGTTGGATATTCACAGTATTGACGGGAATCAGGGCCGAAGACGACGTAGTTGACGATCACCAGATCGAGCCAGCCATCCCCGTCGAGATCCATGAACCCGGCGCTCGCCCCCCAGTGCCCGCGGTTGGTTCCGTCGAGGCCGCCTTCTTCCGTCACCAGTTGAAACCGCAGCGCTCCCAGATTCCGGTAGAGCGCCAACCGATGAATTCCGGTCAGCAGGATGTCGAGGCGGCCGTCGCCGTCGAAATCGCCGATCGCGCAGCCCGTCCAATCCCCCTCGACGGCAGAAAGTCCGCTCCGATCGGTCACGTTCTCGAAGCGTCGCCCGTCGACGTTGCGGAACAGAGCGGGGCGGGGGGCGCCCACCAGCAGAACGTCCTGCCAGCCGTCGTCGTCGGCGTCAAAGGCGGCACAGCCGCTGCCGAACGCGTCTGGAGTTCGCATGGGGCGCCGCTGCTGGGGCCAGGCATAGTGCAGATCGCGCTGGGCCGCTGCATCGGCGAACAAGACGCCGCGCAGTTCAGGAATTGCGGCGTCCCTTTTCGGCCGCTGCGGCGAATCTCCGGGCCCGTCCGCCGGCCGGCCGCGGTCGACGGCCGGCCGATCCAGAGTCGCTGCGCGGGGGAGCGAATCCGAGTCGTCGCACCCCCACAGGACGAGAACGCCCGGCAGGAACAGGGCGATGAACGATCGACTTGTCGCCGTCCGGCGCTCGTGCAGCCGACAGGCCATCGAGAGTTCCAAAGTGATCGGTTTTGCGAGTGTGGTCTCGATCGGCGTCGGGACACGGGCCGCGAAATCGGCGAGAGAGGCCACGGGCGATCCGCGATTTGACGCCAGATGAACGCCATCCTACTGCTGCCTTTTCGGTCCCGTCAACCAACGGAGATTGCCGGTGGTGTCGTGATTTGGCGAATGTTGTGCGAAAGTGCCCCGGCTGCTCGGGAGCGGCCGGGGCACTGGGATCGCAAATCAGGACACCGCGAGATTTCCGGGCCGGATACGGTCCGGCGGTTCGGGGCTCCCTCCGCTGCATGCCGATGCGCCGACGGCGCGCTACCGCGCGTTGCCGCCGCGTGCCCGGCGGGTCAACCGTTCGATGTCATCGAGCACGCGTTTTTCGTCCTGGCGAGCGTTCCGGGAGCGGTAGATTCTAGCCAGCAGGGTGCACGGGGGGAGGGCGTCGGGATCGATTCTTCGGGAGGTCTCCAGCGCGCGGATGGCCCCTTCGGCGTCGCGAAGCTCATACGCGCATTCGCCCAGGTAATACCAGTCCTCGCCGTTCCGTCGCAGGCGCGTCAGCTCGGCGAAATAATCCGCCGCTTCGGACCAGCGCCGACGGTCGTGACAGGCCATCGCGGCGATCGTCAACGCCCCGATTTTCTGTTCCGTACCCAGGTTTTCAAAGCTCAGTACGCGCCTTGCAGCGGCTTCCGATTCGGCCATTTCGCCGCGCACGAAATGGAGTCGGG
>JBLMWR010000937.1:0-5159 GCA_050257335.1 Deltaproteobacteria bacterium
TGTCGGTGGCCGGGATTTACGTTCTGGCGGGACTGTCCGGGGCCGCGCTGCTTCACGGGTTTGGACCGGAGGGTCACTGGCCGCGTTTTCCCGGCATCGCCGTTGTGCTCGTCACGTCGGCCGCGTGCCTGGCGACCGGTGCCGTGTGCGGTCTGGTCAATGGCCTGGGGGTGGTCGGGCTCAAGCTGCACCCGTTTATCATCACCCTGGGGACGATGAGCATCTTCCGCGGGATCGCCTTCGTCACGACGAAGGCCCAATCGATCGGCAATTTTCATGCGGCTTTCGTGGACGGCTTTATCAGCCGGAGATTTCAAATCGCGGCGGGCGCGAACGAGATCATCTATCCCATCCCGCTGTTAATTCTGATCGCCGTCGCGGTGTGGGGGTCGGTGTATCTGGCCCGCACCGTGACGGGGCGCAAACTGCATGCCATCGGCGGGAATGAGATCGCCGCCCGATACGCGGGGCTTGCCGTGCCGCGGCTCAAGGCGACGACGTACGTTCTCGCGGGACTGACGGCAGGAATCGCAGCGATGATCAACATCGGCTATCACGGCTCGGCGGCTTCCGGGGACGGGGCCGGTTACGAACTGGAGGTGATCGCCGCGGCAGTCGTCGGCGGGGCCAGCCTGTCGGGAGGCCGGGGGACGGCCCTCGGCGCGGTGCTGGGGGCCCTCATCATCCGGCTGATCGTGGACGGGATCGTAATCCTGAACCTCGACCAGAACTACAGCCAGATCATCATCGGGTCGGTCATCATCGTCGCCGCCACCCTGGATCGGGCGCAGGCGGCCTGGCGCGGGAGCGCCGCAGCGTCCTGACAATGGGATACAATCGTGCCATGTCCTCGACTCCCCCGACGCCGAACCCACCACCCCGAGTTGCGACGCCATCCGCTCCCCGGCGCGGGGGCCGGTGGCTGCACCTGCCGCAGAACCGGCTGCGAAGACTGCTGTTTGTCGGAATTTATCTGCTATTCTGCTGGGGAGTCGCGCTCCTGGGAATCAAATCCTTCTGGAGCTTCTACACGGGGGTGCCGCTGAACCAATCGCCGCTCACAGTGGATTTTTTCTACGGAGAGGTCCGGCGATCGAAGGTCAAGGAGGTGCATCCGCAGCATGCGGACGACCACTTCGACGTCCTGCTTCTGGGAGGTTCGGTGTTGACTCCGGAATGGGGGAGCGTCGAGCGGTGCCTGGCAGATAAACTGCGGAACGCGACGGGGAACCGCTTCCGGGTGTTCAATCTCGCGTGGCCGGCGCATACCTCGCGCGACAGCCTGATCAAGTACTGGCTGGTCGCCGACGAACAGTTCGACCTGGTGCTGGTGTATGATGGCATAAACGACGTCACCATGAATTGTTGCCCGCGGGAAGAGTTCCGCGACGATTATCTGCATTTTTCATGGTACAGGGAGGTCGCGGAGGCACTTGACGCCGGCAAGATTTCTCTCCCCATCCGGCTGACCAGTGAGCTGCCCCTGTTGGGCCCGGGTTTTTTTCGGCAGAACCTCAAACCGGAGACGATGGAATTTGGCCGGGAGATCAAGACGGTTGGACCGCTCCGGCGGAACCAGGAGGGTATCATCGGGGCGGCGACAACTCGCAACGATCGGGTCCTCCTCATGACGTTCGCGTACGACATCCCCCTCGATATTCCGGACGAAAAGTTCGCCGATCGCGGTCAGGAACGCTTCCGGAGCGGCAGGTTCACGCCCTGGGGCAAAGCGGAATATGTCGCCGCCACGCTTGACGCCCAGAACGCGGCGATCCGCGACCTGGCCGACCAGCATCCCGAAGTGCTGTTCGTCGATGAACGGAAATTGATGCCCGAACAGCAGGGGTTGTTCGTGGATCCCTGCCATCTGTCGGATGAGGGGAGTCGCCGATTCGTGGAAAACCTCTGGCCTGCCGTCGAATTGCGGGTGCGTGCCTGGCAGGGGGCGATGGCCGGCAGAAAAAGGGCTGCCGGGAAACACGTCCCGGAATAGCCCGGCTCGGTTCGTGCGCGTTATGCCGGCCGGCGGCGGCAGCGCCCTCTGCCCAACGTTCGATGAATGCGCGCCCCGGCGGCGCGTGCCGCGCTGTCCGTCGATACCGCCGGCGCCGCGGGGGATGATATAATTCCGCAATGGCGATTCCTCCTCTCGGGCCGAATCCCTCGCCCGTTTCCGGCCACCAGCCGCCCAGGCACGCGCGCCGCCTGTTGCACCTGCCGCGCAGCGCGGTGCGCAAAGCCCTGTTTCTGGGCGTATACCTTGCGTTCTGCTGGGGCGTCGTATTCCTCGGGGCCAAACTCTTCTGGAAGTTTCGCGCCGGCGTGCCATTTGATGAGACGGCTTTCGTCCTGGATTATTACTTTCCGGAAATTCGCCTCTCAAAGGTGAAAGAGACGCATCCGCGATACGACGACGGTTTTTTCGACGTCCTGCTCCTGGGAGGATCGGTCCTCGAACCGGGGTGGGGCAACGTCGAAGAAGAGCTGCGCGCGAAGCTGCAGGGGGCGCTCGGGGACCGGTTCCGCGTCTTCAACCTTGCCCATTCGGCCCACACCTCGCGCGACAGCCTGCTCAAGTACCGGGAACTGGCGTGGGAGCAATTCGACCTGGTGATTGTCTACGACGGCATCAACGACGTGCGCCTCAACTGCTGCCCGCGGGAATCCTTCCGGGACGATTACAGCCATTTCGCCTGGTACAGGAGCATGCAGAAGCACATTGACGCCGGGACGATGCGGCAACGGGCCGGCGTTATCGAGCAGGCCAGGGTGGCCGCCGAAACGTTCGCTTTCGACTCCTCCGACGACGCGCTGCTCGAAGAAGGGGGAGACATCAAGACGGCCCGGCCGTTCCGCAGAAACCTCGAAGAAATCGCCTGGACCGCGACGGGCCGCGGCGATGCCGTCCTGATGTCAACGTATGCGTATTACATTCCGGCCGATTATACGCAGGAGCGGTTCCGGGACCGGACTCTCGATTACGCCTTCCGGGCCGATGGACGAAGTTGCGACGCCGAAACATGGGGCAAACCCCGGTACGTCGCCGCCGCCATCGATGTCCAGAACGATGCCCTTCGCGCCCTTATGGAGGAACATCCCGAAATGCTTTTCGTCGACGAGCGAAAAGCGATGCCCGAACAGGGACGGCTGTTCGTCGACCCATGCCATTTGACCGAGGACGGCAGCCGGCAGTTCGTTGACAATCTCTGGCCGGCGGTCATGAAACGGCTCAGGGCGTGGAAGGGAGCCCGGGACGCCGCTGCGCGGGACCGAGAAGCCAGGATTGCGGAAGAGGGAAGCCGTGAAGAAGGGGAGACAGGGAGAGGGGGACGCAAGGAGTGACGGAGCCGGGGAATTCGAGACTGCGTATCAGGCCCCCTCGCCGTGACTCTTCGACCTCGTTCGACCCTCTCGACTTCCCGACGCTCAATCGTTGTGCAGCTTGCGCAAGCGGGCGCTCGTCCGCAGGATCAACTGGATCCGTTCGAATTCATTCAGCCAGTCCTGCGTTACGGCGGCCAGCAGCGTATCCGGCTCGGGAACCAGTCCCGTGGGACAGGCGGGGCCGAATTCATCGGCCACCAGCTTTCGGTACTTCGACAGCGTGCGATCGCCATACCACCCCACCTGGTAGTTGTCTTCGCTGAGGAACAGCACCACCGGCACCCTTGCCCCGCCGCACACCGCCAGGGCCTGTCCCAGGTCGGGATTGGCGTCGCGATCGAAATAGCGGACCTGAACCCGGGGGCTGGCAATCGCGAAATGATCGAAAATCGGGCACTGGTTGACGCAATCGCCGCACCATGCCCCCGTCAGGCACAACACCTTCATGTCCCGGGTGAAGCTCGACAGCAACTCGCGCTGCGCGCCGGTCAAGGCGACCTTTTCGTGAACCGCCTCCCAGCGGCGGCGCTGCTCTTCGGTGCCGTACTTCGCCAGAAACTCGTGATACTCCAGCCCCGTTTCAAATTTTGCGCCGTAGTCGAGCATGATGGCTCCTCTGGTGTTTGATCTCCATCGCGTGGCGGCTGACCCGCTCGATGGCTTCAACGATTTGGCTCCAGTCGCCTTCCGACCCCAGCAGCACCGGATGGTGCAACGTTAACACACCTTCGTCGGCGCGGGTAGCATTCGGCAGGTCACCGGCCTTGCGGTACCGCTGCGACGAATGCGTCTTGTGCAGGGCGCGAAAGCCGGCGTCGAGGGCGACCCCCTCGGCGCGGACGGCGGCGGCGAACGCGTCGCGAGGCAGGCCGGCCAGCGCCGCCGGATCGTATTTCACGCCGAGTTTGTAGTACCCGGCTTGCGAATCCGACGGCGGGTTGGCGAAGACCTTCAATCCTGCGACTCGTTCCAGTTGTTCCGAAAGCCAGGCGACCGCTCTTCGCCGTGCGGCGTTTGCCGCATCGAGCCGAGCCCACTGCGGAATCACTGCCGCGGCCTGCAATTCCGACAGCGGGTACGCGTCGTTCCCTCTCTGGGTGTAAAGCTTGATCCGCTGCGCGACGTCGGCGCGCGACGTCAGCACCGCCCCGCCGCGGCCGGCCGAAACCAGTTTGCTCCCCCCGAAGCTCAAAACGCCCGCATCACCCCACGTCCCGGCGACTCGCCCGTGGATTCTCGCTCCCGGCATCTGCGCGGCGTCTTCGATGATGGAAAGGCGGTGCGTGTCGGCGATCCGCCTGACCTCGGGCATATCGACCACGCCGCCGTGCAGATGCGAAACCACGATGGCCTTTGTTGCCGGGCCGACGAGTTCGGCAATCCGGGCCGGGTCGATGTTCCAATTGTCGGGCCGAACATCGACCAGAACCGGGACCGCCCCGACGGCGAGGACGTCCTGAAAGTTTCCCTTGAAATCGTAGGCGGCGAGCAGCACCTCGTCTCCGGGCCCGACCGCGAGGCCGCGGAGCGCCAGCTCGACCGCCGCCGTCCCGCTCGCGCACAAGACGGCATGCCCGACCCCGTGGTAACCGGCCAGAAGCTCGGTCAGCTCGGCCACGTGAGGACCGTGGTATTTTCCCCAGGAGCCGTCATTCAGGGCCCGCTGCACCCGGGCCGAAACTTCAGCGTCGGGAAGCGGCCAATCGGGGGGGCCTTCCGGCCGAATGGGGGTTCCACCGAGGATGGCCGGCGTATCGGCAAGAGGATACATCAAT
>JBLMWR010000938.1:0-11117 GCA_050257335.1 Deltaproteobacteria bacterium
TTGCAAATCCCCTACCGCCTCGCCGCCCTCCGTTCTCCCACCGGCGCCCCTCTGGGAACCTCCACCCCGAAGTACTTCGGCACACTCCTTGTCGTTCTCCTGCTCGTCAACTGGCTGGCGAATCTTCTCGCGAGGTTCCCGATCGCGTAGCATGGGCGTGCAAGCCCGCGCGTGACTTTCAACCCGCCAAGCGGGAAAAAATGCCTGTGGCCTGATTGTTCAGGACCGATGGTCAGGGAAGGACGGGCTTGGAAGCCCATCCTGCCTGTGTTCGCCGTAGAATTTTTGGAGAGAATGTGTCCGGCCGATTGCGACTGGAACCTGATGACGACAGCCCACCCGTGCCAGGCAGTCACGTGGCGCCGCGGGAGGCAACGGACTGGAAACGCACCTCGAACAAGTGGCTCACGATTGGCGTCACGGCCGTCGGGATGATCGGGGTGATCGGCATGACGTGGTGGGTGTTCGGGCCGGTGGAGCGCAGGCGCGGAAAGGACGGCAACGGCATCGGCGAGGTGGTTCACAGGGGGGAGAAAAAAAAGAGGCGAATCACGCTGGTGGCGAAGAACACGCCGGATGCCGGGGAGGCGGCGGCGAAGAATTTGAATGCGAAGATCTTCGCCTGCCCGATCTATACTCCCGAACCGGGGTTCTTCGTGCTGGTGGACGGCGAGGCGGCGCGGGATGCGAAAGGGGAAAAACTGACGACGCCTTGCGAAGTCGGCTTGCCTCTGGGAAATCACACGCTGACGGTCGTGCGCGAGAAATTTCGCGACCATTCCGAAGAAGTGCTGATCGCGAAGGAGCGGACGATCGAGATCGCGCCGGTATACGAGCCATTCGCCGAGCCGGCGGGGTACTTTGCCTCGCCGTTCGCGACGGTGGCGGTGGGAGAGCCGGTGGAACTGAAGAGCCTGAACGCGGGGGGGCCGGCGTGGGACCCGTTCGTGGCGCCCGACAGCCTGAGCCTGTGGTTCGCCGCGCAGAAAGAAGAGGGAAAAGGGATCTTCGTCGCCCGCCGGGCGAGCGTGACAGATGACTTCGGCAAACCGGAGATGCTGGTCAGGAATTCGGATCGGCCGGCCAGCCCCACCGTTACCGAGGACCAGCTCGTGGTCGCGTACTCCGTGCGCAACAAGGCCCAGATTCGTTCGCTGTCGCGTTCCGAGACGGATGCTCCCTTCAGGCAGGGGCTGGAACTCGCTTTCAGCGAGCGAGAAGGCGAGCAATGGCTGTCGGCTCAAATTTCTTCGGACGGGAAGACCCTCTACTACGTTCAGGAGCGCAAGGGAAAGACCCGGGAATTCGTCGCCGCTCGCAAGTCGCTGCGAAAACCATTCGCCGACGACCCCGCCGAGATCTCCCTCCCTGGAGCGCATCCGCGACTGTCGCACGACGGATTGCGGCAGTACGTTTATGACGGCGCGAGGCTCTGGCGGGCGTCGCGCAGGGACGCGGAGGCGGGGTTCTCGAAACCCGAGCTGGTGTGCCCGCTCGAGGTGGGAAATTACACGGCCCATGCCGGCTATCGCCAATTTTGCGTGAGCGAAGACGAGCAATGGATGTACTACAGCGACGCTCCGGAAGAATCGGGGAAGCTGTACGCCGTGCGGATTGCAGAAGGCCCGCAGCGCGGATTTGCTCCGCGCGGCAAGCCGATCCCCCCGAAGGAGCCGGCGCAGAATTCGGAAAAGAAAGACGCGCCCGGGGAAGAACGGGAACCGACCCCGGAGAAGATGAAAGAGCAACAGCAGGAACCACCCCCGGTCGATCCGCGGACAAAGCCGCTTCCGTACGCCGAGCTTCGCGGACAGCTCGACAAGCTGCTGGCGGCGTATGATTTCGCCGCCGTGGAGAAACTGATCGACACGGCGCTGCAGGATCCGCGGTATAACAATGACAGGGCCCTTCTGGACTGGGACGGCGAAGACATCGGGCGGATCTCTAAATTCTGGCAGCGGCTGGAAGCGGCCATCGCGGCGCTTAAGCCGGGCGAGGTGGTCCGCGCCGGCTCGTTGCAGCTCGAATTCGGGAAATACGAGGACGGTACGTTTTCGGGCAAGGCCCGCGGGTCGGACAAGAGCGTCTCCCGCACGATCCACGAGCTGACGCCCGTGGACCTCGTGACGCTCGTGGACAGGCACGTCGGGCGGAGTGACGAAGCGGCTCAGTTGGAAATCGGGGCGTTTCTGGCCGAGTCTCCGAAGGTCAGCCAGCAGCTTCTCGCTTCGCGCCTCGAACGGGCGGGGGAGAAAGGGAAGGAAGTACTCGAGCGGCGGCGTTTGCGGAAGCTGCATCTGGCCGAGCAGGAGATCGCCCGCGAAAACATCGGCGCCGGGCTGCAACTGCTCGACCAGCTTGTGGCCGCGGCCCCCAAGTCGAAAACAGCGGCCCAGGCCCGCGCCCTGCGCGACAGCCTCCCCGCTCGCCTCATCTGGACCCCCATCGGTCCGCAGACCTGGAACACGGCGGTGCCGGGGGAATACGCCGCCTCGTCAGGGAAGGCGCCCGGGGCGTATCTCATCTCGGCGTCGGAATACGGCAAGTTCGTGTTGACGCTGGAATGGAAGACGGCAAGCGACACGGGGCAGGGGGGAGTGTACTTCCGGTACCAGCGCGGTAACGACCTTCGGAAAAACGCCTTCAAGATCCATCTCGCCGGCGATCATGCGATTCGCGCCACGCCCGACCGCTTCTCCACGGGAAGCCTCTTCGGAATCAGGGGACCGCGAACCAACGCGGTCCGGCCGACGGGGGAATGGAACACACTCACCCTGCGCGTCGAAGGCGACCGCGTGCGGGCCACCGTGAACGGGGTCGAGGTGCTCGATACGCCCGCTTCCGACCCGAACATCGGCCCGCACGGGTACATCTGCCTCGATGGCGAATTCGGAGGCATCACCTATCGCAAGGTGCTGGTGTACGAGGTCCCGGGGGGGGAGCCGTAGCATGGGCTTCCAGGCCCGTGCGTCACTTCCTCGTTCCCTCCTTGCGTGGGAATGCCCTTGCCGACACTCTGCGTTCTGCTTCGGATTGATGTTGTCACACCGCGGTCTGAATTCCCGGCGGAGCGAATAATTGGCGCTATTCCGCCGGCGGCTTGTCGGTGAAGGTCAATCGCAGGACCGACTTGAACAGCCGCAGCTCCAGTTGCTTCTGAACGACATCGGCGGCGTATTCGACGAAGAGCAACTGCTCGTCGAAATTGCGCTCGTCAAAGACGATCTGGCCGGAACGCTTGTCGATCAGCGTCAGTCCGAATTCGAGACCGCCGGAATTCGGTTTCTGGGGCTTGAAGCTGGACATGAAAGTGAGGATCGGCAGGTTGTTGGGCTGGTGGGGATCGATGCCGTGCCGGTCGAACTCGTGGACCCACAGCCGCTTTGCCGTAGCCCGGTCATACCCGTAGACCCGCCCGGAAACAGCGACCGACTGGGTGGTGACGTTTCCCCACCCGGGAATGGCATTGCCCGTCACCTGGTTGGCGACGAGAACGTAGTGGTCGCGCGAGCGGATGACGTAAATCTGCTGCAATCGCGGTTCGGGTTCGGTGGCCGCTTCGAAGCGGACGCTGCCGTCGGCCAGCGACAGCACCGTGAATTTTCCGGAGGGTTCGACGATCGCAACTTCGTCAAATTCGACGAGTGCGACTTCGGCGGTGTCTTCGAAGTTCCGGCTCCAAACGTCTGTGCCCGACCATGGGTCACGAAGCGCCACGACCAGCCGCGAATCGTGCACCTGCCGGGTGACGATATGGCGGCCAATCGTGTCAAGTCGCGCGCGCTCCGGCGGGAGGGGACGGCTTCCGAGGACGGTTCCATCGAGGGCGCTGAACACCACCGCCGGTCCGGTTTGAGGCGGAACGGCATACAGCAGCTCGTCGTCTCCGAACAGTTCGGTGCCGGGCGCGACCCCCTCGCGCATCCACAACGGCTTGCCGGTGAGGGGCTCGAGAGCCATCAGCTTGTGGCCGTTGAGGAGGATGACATGCCGGCGGGTAACGGGGCCGATCGTCCCCACCTGTTCGTTGAACTGGTTGAAAGGCATGATCCGCCGGCGGGGGACGGGGACGGCGACGCGGGGCCCGACGTTCCCGCGGCTGGAGGAGGCGAGACTCATTTTCCACAAGAGGCGCGCCCCCGGCTGGTCGGCGGTCCCCAGGGTATCGACGGCCAGAACCTGCGCGCCGATCGAAAGGAGTACGAAGTGACCGCAGGTGTAGGCGCGATTCCAGTCGGTGCGGTAGGGCTGGTTTGGCGGGTCGAGAGAGACTTTCCACAGGTGGCGGCCCAAGTCGTCGCGGGCGAAAAAATCCTTCCAGTTGGAGGCGGCATAAACGGCGGTATCGTTGAAAAACGGCCCGCGCTCGCCGGCGATCGGGATTTCGAAAGATCGCTGCGGGGCCGGATGGCCGGCGACGGCGCCCAGCCGTTCGACTTCGACGTGGCCTGTCGGCCAGGGGGCATCGAGGCTCAGCTCGCGTTCGACTTCGCTTTTCTTGAGCCACTCGGCTGCCAGCTCGCGGCCGGTCTTGCCGTCGAGACAGACGACCTCGGGCCAGCGCTGTTCGAGGCGGCAGAGGAAGGGCAGCGCATCGCGGGGCCGTTCGGCCGCCAGAAGCAATTGGGCCATCCGCGCGGCGGCCCGCGCGGCGGCCTCGTCGTCTTTGGCCGCGCACACGGGGTCGTAGTGGATTTCATCGTCGAGCCAGTCGCCGTCATGGGAGGGGAGCTCGACCGAAAGTTGCTGCAGGGAGGCGGCCTCGGCCCGGTCGCCGAAATACCGCAGGAACCGCCGCACGCCCGCCAGATCGTTCTTTTCGCGGACGACGTCCACCCGGGCTGCGTAGTCGCGGTCCATCTCGCGGCGGACATCGGGCGCTGCCGCCGCATACAATTCGGCGGCCCGGGCCCGCACGAGCTGGTCCCGGCGGACGACGAGCGTTCCATCGATGCGCTCCAGCTCGCGGTCGGAGACGTCTGGGTCGCCGAAGCGCAGCAGCGTGGCCAGCGCTGCGCGCGGTTTCCCGGCGCGTTTCAGCCCCTGTGCGGTCAGCCACAGGTACGCCGAGCGCTCTTCGGGTTCCGTGAGCAGCCTTTCGATGTCGGTTTCGAGCCCGCGATACGAATCGAAATCGACGCGCAGGCCTTCCAGAAGGCTCCCCACGAGCAGCGACCGCACGCCGGCGTCGTCGGACTTCAGTTCCAGCGCGCGTTTCAGGTCGGCATACGCCTCGGCGACCTTGCCGCGCTGCAATTGAATCTCACCCCGCAGCGCCAGCGCCTGGGCATCGGCGGGGTCTTTGGCGAGGGCGTCGGCGATTTCGGATTCGAGGGCGTCGAGCTGGCGGTACACCTCGACGAAGTCGGGGCCCTGCGAGACGACCGTCCCGCGGACGGAAACCAGGTTCCCGGGGACGTTCCCGCTCAGCGAGCGGGCCCGGGCCACGACCCGTCCATCGCGGAGGCCGATCGTGGCCACCTCGGCGGTGACCAGCGGCAGATGCAGATAGTCGCCGGCGATGAAGCCCCGTCCGCTGGGAACGGGAAGGCTTGCCGGCTCGGGCCAGGCGGGCTCGCCGTCCGCCAGGCTCAGCGCCTGGACGTAACTGCGCCCCACGACCAGCACCTTTCCCTGATGGATGCCGGCGACGAACAGCCCCTCCCCGCGAGGTTTCTTCCACGCCAGCGAACCGTCCAGCATGTTGAGGCAGAACAACTCGTTGGAATCGCGTGGAGTGAAAATGACGCGCATCTCGCCGATGATTGCCAGCGAGTCGAGCCAGCGGTTCTGGTCGATGGTCGCGGCCCCCTGCTGCATCATCGCCCGCTGCTGCTGGAGCATGATGATCTGCTGTCGCCGCGGGTCCCAGAGATCGGCGGGATTGAGAAACTTGTGCCGCCAGGCGAGCGAACGCCGCGTCACGTCGACGGCTACCACTTGATCGGCGCCGACCGGGCAGACGAGAAGCTCGCCGAAGAACGAGGGGGAGAGCCCCGATTGCTGGCGGGTCATGAAGCCGGAACCGGAAGGGGGCGCGGCATTGAGTGTTTGCGACCAGTCGAGCCGGCCCGTCCGCGGATCGAGCACAAACAGGCGCACTTCGCTTCCCGATTCGGCCAGGCAGTACAGGCGGTGGTCGAGGACCAGGGGGGGACCGAGAAAATACGACCCTTCGAGGTCGTCATCGGTGTCGGTGCGCGGCCCGCCAACTTCCCACATCGCCCGGCCGGTTTTCACGTCGTAGGCTGCCAGCCGGTTGTTGTCGCGAAAGGGAGGCGAACGTGGAACGGCCAGCATTCCCGCCAGACCCATCCCCAGGTCTTCCACCGCGAACACGAATTCTCCGTCGCTGCTGAGGGTGCCAAACGTCGCGTCCTCCCAGGCGCGGTTGGCCAGGAGCATGGCCAGCGGTCCGCCGCCGGGGACTTGCGCCTGGGGCGCGGCAGGGGTGCGGAGCAGCTCGATGAGGAGCTGGTCCTTTTCGCCCGTGGCCCAGACCAGCCTGCCGGTCGCCAGCTCGTAGGCCCGCACGTCGCCGATGCTGCGGATAATCACCAGGTCGTCGACGATGAGCGGGAGCAGGCCGGGAAGGGAGGGAGACGTGGCGGAGTCGTCGGAACTGGCGGGAACGGCGGGGCGGCGATCGCGGAAGGTGCGGGACACGACGGCATCGCTGTCGGGCGAGGGAGTGGCCCCCTCCACCGTTTCCGATCGCCAGCCACGGTTGAGATACGGGCTGCCGCCGGCGCTGGCGGCGTTGCGGCGGGGATCGCCGCCGACCAGCAGCCACTGATCGGGGGGGATCCAGTGGCGGGCCTGATGTTCACCGGCGAGCGACGTCAGCCACGCCAGGGCCCGCGCCGGAGCGTCAAAGAGAGCGACTTCGCGGCCCCCCAGAGTCAGGCTTTTACCGTGATACGCGGCTTTCATCTCGACCAGCACCTGAACGGCCCGGTCAGGGAATCCGGCCTGCAGCCAGCTTAAAGCAGTCTTGAGCGATAGATACGGTTCGAAGCGGCCGGCGGCATGAGTGACGCTCCGCACCCGCTCGAAGCAAAGGGCCGCCGTCTGCGCCCGGTCGTGGTCGAGATGATCAGCCGCCAGGCGATAGGCCGCCTCGTAGCCCCACGAGGTGTGAAAGTAGCGCCGGGTGACAAGCGCCAGCCCCTCGCTGTCGTGCAACCGGACCGCCTCGTCGAGCAGCCGCCGCGCCGCCGGACCGTACTGCTTTTCGTAGACCTCGCGACCCTCGTCGGGCATCTGGCCGAGCACCGACCGCGCTTCGAGCTTTAGACTGCGTTCGTTCGTCTTGTTCTCCTGGTCGGGAAAAAAGAACGCGTCCTCGTCGCTCTCGACGATTGCCTGAAGCAACCGTACCCCCTCGGCGTAGTTCTGGTCCACGAGCAACTGCTTGCCGCGCTGGAGCCGTTTGACAAGCTCCCGCGTGCTGATCAGATGCGCACCCTCGGCTTCGGGAACCGCCGGCGCCCCTGCCGGGGCGGGTGTGATGACCTGGGCGTCCGCCCGCGGAGGTAAAGCCCATCCCGCCACTGCACAGGCCGTCAACCAGACGGCCGCCGAAATTCCGAAGTGCATGGTCACAACCTCTCTCCGTGGTCCCCTTCACGATTGTACGGCGGCAAGCGGCGCGTGACGAGGCGTTAGTGCTTCAGGATAGCCGGTTTGGGGTACGATGTCAGCATCAGCGGCCGGCACCCGGGTCACTCCCTGACCCGGCGATACCGGCATGGCTTCATTTGCCGGGATCCGAGCGGCCAGCGCGGGTCAAGCGCCACGCGGTGGCCTCCAATTCACAAATTCGTACAGGGAATTCTCCCTGCCGGTGTGAAGAAACTGCAGGACTTCCTTCCGGGCCGTTTGGCACTTTTGACGGCCCCGAAGCGCCCTCCTGCAGCATGTGAATTTTTAAAACGCAGACGTTCTGCCGCCAAACGGACGCCGATGGAATATCGCAACCCTATCAACCTGAATGACTTGCGGCATCGCACTGACGAGGGAGCGATTAATCGGGGTCCGGGCTGCTTTGCCCTCCTGCGCCGCCGAACTCGCAATGCTTTAGTGAAAAGCAGCTATGGAGGAAAAGACCCTGGCACCCCGATAGATATCAATGCGACTCGTGGGCCAGCGACGCGCGCACCGTTGGGGCAGGCAACGACTTGGGACGGGCGGGCCGCATGAGAATCCGATTCGCCGATGGCGCAGGGTACGTCCGCGACGACCCCGATCGCAGGCTGACGCGCGCGGCCATCACCACGACCCTGCGATTGCTCGCTGTCCACGCGCTCAAGCATCCATTCGCCGTCCAGGCCGTCATCACTGGCCTGTTGCTCCCGGGCACGCCAGACCGGTCGAGCAGCCGCCCGGTCGGGAACAGGCGCAGCAGACGATCACAGTTATCATCATCTTACAGGAGACACGAGCGATGAGCGGGCCGTCTATCATGGTCGCGATCGTTGACCGGGAGCGAGTCTTCGTCGACGCGCTGGTTTATCGGCTGGAGAACGAAACGGGGATCCGGGTGGCGTGCACCGCCGAGGACGGCGCAGAGGAGATCGCGCCCCTCATCGACAGCCGGCCGGAGGTGGTAATTCTCGGCGCCGAACTTCCGCAGGGACGCGCGTTCGACATCGCTGCTGGAATCCGCCGGCAGCTCCCGCCGGCACGCATCGTGTTTTTGATGCAGAGCGTTTCGGACGCGCTGATCGAGCAGGCGCTGCGCGTGAAGGCCGACGGCATTCTGTCGCGCGACGAACCGCTGGTGCAGCTCGTCCAGGCCGTCCGCCGGGCGGCGGCGGGAGAACCGACGTTTTCGCGCTCGGTTGCCGCGCGCCTCGAGTTCGACCCCCTCCGCGGCGAGCTGCACCTGCGCGTCGATCCGCCGATGCGGGGGTTGACGGACCGGCAGCTCGAGATCTTGCGGCACCTGGCGCGCGGCGACAGCGTGAAGGCGGTGGCGCAGAAGCTGTTCCTGTCCCCCAAATCGGTGGACAATCAGAAGTTCCGGATCATGAGCAAGATCGGGGTGCGCGACAAGGTGGCGCTGGCGCTGTTCGCGGTCCGCGAAGGGCTGATACAGCCCTGAGTGACCCCAGCGGGATTTGAACCCGCATTGCAGGAATGAAAACCCTGTGTCCTAACCGGGTTAGACGATGGGGCCGGGGATATCGCGGAGGATATAGACACCGCGCGGCGGCTGTCAAGTCGCTGCCTCCGTTCGGCGCGAGTCTCCGACCCCGCCTGGGGCATGACTGCACGTCTCCCATTTTTTTCCGGAGGCCTGCGGTCCTGCCGCAACGGCTCGGTCAGGAGACCGGCCACACGGCGCAAGGCTCAGGGCATCATGCCGTAGGGGATCTCGGCGCCGGTTTCCTTCGGATAAAACAGCCGCCCGATCTCGTCGCTGAGCTCCGAGAGATAGTGCTTCTTGAATTCGGCGAACGAAATCTCGCTGCAGTCCTTCGGCCCCCGCGTGGGGAAGGCCGACTTGACCGGGGCGGTGTAGATGACGTGGCCGTCGCTCTTTTCTTCGTTCATCTTGACGACGTTGACGATAATGTCGGCCTGCCCGCGGTACAGATTGGGAGAGTTGGTCTCGAATAGGGTGTAGTCTTTGACGTCGATGTGGACGACGTAATCGACTTTGAAGTGCCTGCCGATTTCGGACGTCTTCCGCCACTTGTCGTTTTTATCGAGCCAGGCATAGACCTGGTCGGGATCGATGACCTTGATCTTGTTCTGAAGCAGGCGGTGGGCGACGTGCTTGGCGATGTCGTAATCGACCGACTCGTTGTCCCACTTCAGTTCTTTCGGTGCGAAGCAGTACACGAGCACGAGGTTCTTCCCATTCTTCCCCCGCAGCTCCTGTTTCGTCTGCACGTGAAAGTCGGGATCGGTTGTGGGAGGCCCCCCGACGAGATACCCCACGAGCAATACGGCGTTGCAGCCCGACTGGCCGACGACGAGCGCGAGAAGGACGGCCAGCCGCCACCACTGCGACCGCATTTGCCCAATCATCCACACGAGCCGGCCAGCCTGTTGCATCACTTGATCCTTCTTAATTGATTTCGTCTTCCGGCCGGTAATCGACAAACAGCCGGGTCAGGTCCTGGCTGAGACGGGCCAGATACTTCGTCTTGAACACTTCCAGGGTCCCGGCTTCGTCGGCGGCGACGGGACGATTCGGATACTTGGAATCAAAATGCCGGTTGTAAATGACCTTCGCCCGTTTCCCGCCGGGGGCGGACTTGCTGTCCTTCATTTCGACCACGACAACCTTGTAGCTGGCGCGTCCGCGATACAGACCGGGGCTGTTTTCCTCGGCGTATCCGAAATCGGTGAAGGTGAACAGGATGATGTAGTCGGCCTTGAATTTCACTCCGATCGGCTCGAGATTGGTGTTCTCTTTGATTCCGCCGTTGTCGTCGATCCAGGTTCCTACCTGATGCGGGTCGACGACGTCGACGTTTTCGATCTTCAGGCGGCGTGAAACGGCGTCAATGATATCCAGATCGAGGGAGGGCTCTTCCGATTGGGCGCTCGCCGACGACGTCGAGAGAACGATGACCTTCTTGCCCTTTTCGGCCAGGCTCTTCCCATGGGTCATGTTCGTAAATTCGCAGGTCGTCTTCGGCCGGCCCTGCAGCGTCAGAAGCGACCCGATGATGATCTGGCAGCCGGAGAGCGTTCCGGCCAGGAGCGCTGCCCCCAGCAGCAGAGTGCGGCGCGGAAAGGCGCGGGGTGGAAGAGAGAGTTGCGTCCCGGAGTCTGCCTGGCGATCCATCGCCGGTCCTTCCTTGTACTCAGCTCTGCATCAGTTGAAACGCCCAGTTCACCAGGCACACGCCCCCCACGGCCAGCATCAGCCACAAGAGGCTCGCCGCCGGGTCGGAGATCCCCGCCAGTCTGCCGCGCGCGGCGCTCCACCAGCACCACGGAATCTGCACGGCGCAGACCAGAGCCAGCACCACGCCGCCGGCATTGGCGCGAAACGCCCGAATCAGGTTTCCGTGCATGAGATTCGAAAAACTCGTTGTCATGCCGCAGCTCGGACAGGGAATCGAAAACAGCGACCGAAAGGTGCACGGAGGCAGACC
>JBLMWR010000939.1:0-5593 GCA_050257335.1 Deltaproteobacteria bacterium
CGCCGCCATCGCGACCTACATTGTGTGAGGGTAAACAAAGGAGGCAGGGCCGGTCATCGCGTGGAGGGACCCGTCGTTATTGTCGCCTCGTCGCCCTGGTTTCGACGCTGCCGGTCAGCCACAAGTGGCAGCCCGCGTCAGCACGCTTGACCGCGAATCGCAAGCCATGCGTATCCGATTTCGGCGGAATGCTTGCACGAGAGCCGGGCGGGCGGCTGCGGAAGCCCGCCCCACGCGTGGAGCACGAATGACGACGCCAATGGCCGTGACGGGCTGCGGAAGCCCACCCTGCGCTCACTCGCCGCCGGCGAGGACGACGGAAACGTGCATCTCCTTCCCCTTCCGTACGATCGTCAGGTCCACCTTGGCCCCGGGCTCTTTGGCCTCGATGATACCGAGGAAATCGTCGGCGCTGGTCACCTTCTGGCCGTCCACGGCGACGATCAGATCGGCAGCCGTGCGGTCGAGCGATTCGACGACGAACGGCCCGCGGCGATGTGTGACGACCTGCGGACCCTGCAGCCCCGCGCGCTCGGCCGGGCCACGCGGCACAAGTTGGTAGATCAACAGCCCCTGTTCGGTCTCGAACACCTTCGAAATCCCGATTTCCGGCCGGATGATCCGCCCTTTTTCAATGAGCTGCGGAACGATGCGGGCGATGATCCCCACGGGGATGGCGAACCCCACCCCGGCACTCTGCCCGGTCTTGGTGGCGATTGCCGTGTTCATGCCGATCACGCGCGAATGTGAATCGAGCAACGGGCCGCCGGAGTTGCCTGGGTTGATCGCCGCGTCAATCTGGATGATCGACTTGACCGTGCGGTTTTCGTGGATCTGCAGGGCCCGGTTGAGGCTGGAGATGATGCCGGTCGTCAGCGTGCGTTCGAGGCCGAACGGATTGCCGATGGCGAACACCCGCATCCCGACTTTTAAATGCCGCGAGTCGCCGAAGACGACGGGGTGGAGCGACTCGGCGGGGGCGTCGATCTTGATGACGGCGACGTCGTTGATGGTGTCGGCGCCGACGTAGCGGGCTTCGTAGGATTTGCCGTCGAACAGCGTGACGCTGACCTGCCGGGCCCCCTCGATGACGTGGTTGTTCGTCAGGATGTGCCCCGACTTGTCGAGGACGCTTCCCGACCCGGCCCCTTCGGTGGGGATCTCCATCAGAAAGAAGCGTTCGCCGCGCACGCCGCGGGTGGTGATGTTCACGACGCTGCGGTTGACGTTGTCATACACGGCGATATTGATCTGTTCATCCTGCGAGAGCTCGTCGGGCCCGAGGGGGCTGCCGGCGGCTGCCTCCAGGCGCGTCGCATGGCCGGGGGCCGGCCGGGTTGTTTTTTTCGGCCCCCCTTCCTCGGGGAACGCCGGTCCTGAACGGGGCTTTTCGGCGGCGAGGACGCTCAAATCCTGCCGCGATTCCCGCAGAGCGATCGCGACGACACCTCCCAGAACGGCCGACAGCATGCATCCAACGAAGAATTTCATGAGCGTTCTCCCCTGCCGTTTTGACCCTCAACCTGATATATGTTCTTTCAGGTTCGGACTCAAGAGGAGTGAAAGAATGCGACGAATCGGGATTCTCACGGCGGGGGGAGACACCCCGGCGCTAAACGCCACGATTCACGGCGCGGTCGTGCGCGCTAACCAGCTCAGGATCGAGGTGTTCGGAATCATCAAGGGTTTTTCGGGGATGCTGAACCCCCGCGTTCCACACGTCCATCTCAATCCGCTTTTCTCGACGATCCCCGAATTGAGCCCTTGTACGGGAGGGACGCTGCTGGGTGCCTCACGCACGTACATTTCCGCCGAAGATACCGCGACGGTTCAGGCGGTCGGCGGCCGGTTGCAGAAGCTGGGGATCGAAGGCCTGATCTGCATTGGGGGGGACGGCACGCTGAACGGCATGCAACCTCTCTCGCAATGTTTTCCCACCGTGCTGGCCCCCAAGACGATCGATAACGACCTGGGGCTGAATTATGCCGAGGAAGCCACCGAATGGCTTCGCGAACCGGGGCCTCAGCCGGGGAAGTTCATCTACCGCAAACTCCCCGGACGTGAAGACATCGACCTTGAGGAAAGCGTCAATTACGCGACGCCGGGATACGCGACGGCGGTCTACGTCGCCGCCGCGTCGGGGATTCAGCGGATTCGCACCACCGCCGAAAGTCACCGCCGCATCGCCATTATTGAGGTCATGGGACGCGATTCGGGATTCATCGCGCTGGGTTCGGCTTACGGGCAGCCCGACATCATTCTCGTCCCCGAGGTTCCGATCGAATACGAGCGGCTGGAACATCGCGTGCGCGAATTGTACGAGCTGCAGAAACACGTGGTGATCGTCGTTGGCGAAGGGGTCGTCGATCAGCAGGGACGCCCGCTGGGGGCTGTTGCGAAAAGCACCGATCCTGCGGGAAACATCACCTTCAGCGGCGCCGCCGAGGCCCTCAAGCAGATGCTCGCCAGATCGATCGGCGACGAATACTTCACCGACCGCCGGCGGAACGAATCTGCCGATTCGGCGATTTTCACCCGTAAGCTCGGGCACACGCAGCGCGGCGGACGGCCGATTCTCTTCGACCGCTTTCACGCGGCCCAACTCGGGGGCAAGGCGGTGGACGTGCTTGTCGAAGGGTACAACAACTGCATGGTTACGCTGCAATGGACGGCGGGCCGCGGCTTCTACGTCGATTCGATCCCCGCCAACAAGCTTCGCGACCAGTGGGGGATCATCCACGCGCGGCAACTGCACCGCTCGCTCTACGACGCCCACCGCTTTCAGCCCTCGAAACTCGGGATCCAGTTCCTGCTCCCCATCTTCACCAACGCCATCGGCGCCGATGACCTCGAGGAAGTCCGCATTCAGCAGTTCAACCCCGGGAACCTGACGCGGCGTTACCAGAGCGTCAACGTCGACATCCAGAAGCGGCTGCGGTATTTGTAGTCGTCGTAGAATCGGCAGGATGCCGTAACTACGACGCGCGGCGTTTCAACACGATGAAATACCCCTCTGTGTGGTCTTCGAGCAATTCCCATTGGTCCGGATGCTCGCGGTATTCCTTGACCTGTTCGGGACGCTGAATTTCGCTGTAGGGGTGTCGCGTATCGATGACGATGTAGTCGCAATCGTCGGGGACGTCGGGGCGGTAGTGGCTGTAATCGTACGACCGCGCGTGGTGGGTGAAGCGGGGGTGGATGTAATCGGTCGAGGCCACGCGGCTGTCGGCGGGGATGAGGGCGAAGGCGGCCGGGAAATGGCGCGCTCGTTCGCCGGGAATATAGAGATTCCGCCAGTATGCGCGGGAATAGGGATCCCAGAAGCCGAACCCCAGCGGCGAGAATGTGAACGGGAGGCCGGCGAGCAGTGCGCTTGAGAAGGCCCACACGGCCGCGGCGATGGCGACGCGCGGACTGATAGCCGGAAGGCGCGGGCGGACAGGGAAGTCAGCGATCGCCAGCACGGATTGGGCCGAGAGCAGTTTTCCGCTGGGGGTGAATTTTTCGGGCGGGATGCGGCGGGCTTCGTCGGCGCGCGCCGCATTCCCGTTTCGCCTGCGCCGCAACGCGAGGCCAGCTTCAAACGCGATGGACGCGTTGGCAAGCCCCGCCGCGCCGCCCCAGAATAGAATCGGCACCAGCGGCGCGTGAAAATGGTGGAAGGGGGAATTGGTGATCGCGCTCAGGCACAGAATGGCAAACAGCGGTGCGCCTACGGCGAGCCGCCCGGGAGAGAGCAGCGGTACGAAGCCAAGCGGCGCCAGAAGGTGCAGAGCGAACGTCACGGATGCGACGGAAAGCAGTTTGCCGAAAAGCAAGCCGGGGTGTGTCACGACGTTTCTGACGATCTCTCCCGAAGTTGCTCCCAGATCGTTGAAGTATTGCGCAAAGTGGACGTCGGCGCCCGAACGAAACCAGGGAAGCACGAACTTGATCACCGCCACGACGTAGGCCGCACCGAACAGGGCCAGCCCCATGCCGAACCAGGCGAGGCGGAGTCTGTTTGCGCGAATGCACCCCGGCTGCTCCGCACCAACCGGGGTGCCGGCGGCGAAGCGCGCCTGGCGGAAGGCGATCCAGATCCCCAAGGGGGCGATGACGGTCGCGGCGTCCTCCTGGCACAGTAGGGCCAGCCCCAGCCAGATGAGCAGCGTCCGATATCGGGACCGCTCCAGCGCGTCCAGGCCGAAGAGCAGAAACGGAATCTCGAAGGAGTTGGGTCGAAACGTCTTGAACGTGATGGCAATATCGAGGTACTGCATGGGAAAATACAGGAGATACGCCAGGGCCAGCAGCGCTGCCGCCGTTGTCGATCGCGAATGCCGGTGCGCCATGCGGAACACGGGGATGGCCCCCAGCGCGAGGCCCGCCGACTGGCAAAGTTCCAGAAGCAGGTGCGAGGGCCACAATACGTACAGCGGGATGACCAGCAGGTGGATCACCTGCACGTGTTCGCCCAGAAACAGCCGCCCGTCGTCGAGGTAGCTGCGAAATCCTTTGCGGTGCAGCAGATTCCAGAGGTGCTCTTCGTACATCGCCGAGTCGCCGTGCGGCACCAGGAGCGCCTGATAGAGCATCCAGTTCATCGCCCCGAAACACAGAAAATACGCCGCCATGCCACCCCAGACGACGGCGGGGACCGGGGGACTCCGACCCGGCTCGCAGGTCGAGGACGTGGATCTGCAGGCCAGCACGAAAAACGTGGTACACCAACCGGCCCAGAAGGTACTGTGGATGAGCGGAAGAATCTGGTCCCCCAAGAGGCGGCATTCCATGCAATCCAGCAAGTCCGCCGCGGTTCCCGCCAGCTCCCATGCAACGGGCAGCAGCCACCACAGCCAGCCGTAGCATCCCCACTGATTCAACGCGGCCGGAAACGAGGTTTTACAGCGGCGCGAAATCCACGCGGCGCCGCCGACCCACGTGACGATGCTGAACGCTCCCAGACAGACCAGAAGCGGAGGAAAAGTGCCGGCAGCGACCGTGAGGTCGCCATGTCGGGCGCCTTTTCCCCCGAACGCCGTCACAATCAATCGCCATAAACCGTCGCCCAGCAGGGCGCGCGCGAGGTTCCGCTCGCGCAGCACCGATTCGACATGGAGCGTCAGCCCGATCGCGCCGGTCAGGACGATCGCCGCCGCCATGACGAGCGGCAGACCGATCGTGCGGCGGGGATGCAAGGGGGCGGGCATGAGATTGATTGTAACCGGGTTCGTGTCGAACGCGACAGGGCGGCTGATGCGTGGCTCATTGCGCGGCCCTGAGATTGGCGCGAAGTCCCCTCCGGTCACGGAATGACCGGATTACGGCAACCCGGAAGAGTCCGCCCCGTTTGCTTGAAATGGCCGATCGGGTTAGATACCCTTCGGGAGCGGCGGGAGCTTCCAAAGGGAAGGGGCGCATCGCGGTGCGGGAAGGGTCCAAGGGGGGTCGAAGAGTCGAGCACGGTATTTCTACTGTCGGCTGTTCTTGGCGAGATACAAGTTATTTCATAGAGACCTCTTGCGGGAAATGGAATTCCTTCAGGGAGGTTGTCGATGGAACGACGATTCGAGGTTCGAAAACAGGTGTTGTTAGCAGAAGCAGAGGTTTC
>JBLMWR010000940.1:0-4040 GCA_050257335.1 Deltaproteobacteria bacterium
GTAGTAGCAGCCGCACTGGTGCACTTCGCCGGCAAGCCCCCAGGCGATGTTTGTGGTCCCGCCGCCGATGTCGAGGTTGATGAACGGCCGCTGCGGCTCGGCCCGCGACAGCCCGAGCGCATTCCCCATGAACGCCAGCCATGACTCGAGACAGGGATCGTCGGCTGCTGCGACGACCGCCTCGCGAAAGTGTTTCCGGACGAGCTGTTTGACGGCGGCGGCATTGGCCGATCGCGCGGCCAGACCGGTCACAAGCGCTCCCCCCGCAGCGACGGATGGAGGATCGACGCGGGCGGCGGCGAGCCAGGCGTCGAGCTGTCGTTCGAGCCGGTCCACGTCGAGGGTCTCGCCGTCGAACGGCGTGAACACCGGATCGGGACGAAAGAGAGGGGTGACGTCCCCCAGCTCAGTCCGTCCGGTCACGCAATTCTTCACCAGGCGCGCCGCGGCCACCATCAGGCTTGTGGTGGTGCTACCGACATCGAAGCCGACAAGATACAGCGCTGGCGAATGGGGATCCAACGTGGCGTCCAGAATGGAAATGACGAATCCCGGCGCGCCGGGAAAGAATGACGAAATTCGCAGGGCGAGGCCCTGCAATCATTGTGGATGAGTGCCGGATGTCGGAGTCCCGGCTTCAGCCGCTTGCCCGACTGATGCCGCCTGAAGGCGGGACTCCAGCAGCGAGGGGGCGAGTTACAACAACGGATTGAGGGGGCGGCCGGTGCAGATGGCGGCGGGGCGCTGCAACGCGTCGAGAATCACCTGGTCGGTGTCGAGCCCCAGGGCGTGGTACATCGTGGCGTGGATGTCGACCGGAGCGATCGGTTCGGTGGTCGGGTAGGCGCCGATTTTGTCGGAAGCGCCGATCACCTGGCCGGTTCGCAGGCCGCCGCCGGCGACGAAGGTGGTCGAACAGGGGCCCCAGTGGTCGCGCCCCGCGTTGGCGTTAATCTTCGGCGTCCGCCCGAATTCCCCGAGGCAAAGGACCAGCGTCTCATCGAGCCGGCCGCGCTCGTCGAGATCGTCGAGCAGGGCCGAGAGACTCTGATCGACCATCGGTAACAGTTCACTCTTGAGAGCTTCGAAATTCTTGCTGTGCGTATCCCATCCGTCGCAGACGGTCATTTCGTTGAAGTGAATGGCGACCAGCGACACTCCGGCCTCGACAAGTCGCCGGGCCATGAGCATGGCCCGGCCGAAACGATGGTTGCCGTATCGCTCCCGCACAGAAGCGGTTTCCCCTTCCAGCGCGAACGTGGCCAGACGGCTTCCGGACGCGGTGCCGGTGAGCAAAGCCGCACGCCGGCGGACGTCGTCAAAATCGCGCGACGACGGCGTGCGCCGGTTCAACAGTTCGAGAAGTGCCGCGCGGCGTTCGAACCGCTCGCGCGGAACTTCCGTGGGGGGCGTCAGTGCCGGGACGGCTTCGAACGATCCCGGTTCGCCGTTGACCGCCAGCGGGTCGAATCTGGCTCCGAGAAAACCGGCCGATCCTCCACGGAGCGGCGTGCGGGCCCGCTTGAACTCGCCGCTGGTGCTGCTTCGGACGGCGACTTCGGGGACGGCGACAAACGCGGGGAGCGCGCCGCCGCCGTCGCGCAGTTTCGCGATCACCGAGCCGACGTGCGGAAAATCGCTGCGCTGCGGCGGCCGGACGTCGTTGTCCTCTTCGGGTCGCTCGGTCTGCCGCCCGGTGAGCGTGTAGTAAATCATCGGCGTGTGGTTGCTGTTGGGGAAGCTGACCGAACGCACGAGCGCGAACTTGTCTGCCATCTGGCTGAGCCGCGGGAGATGCTCGCATATTTCGACCCCGGGAATGTTCGTAGCGATCGGCCGAAACGGCCCGCGCACCTCCGCCGGCGCCTGCGGCTTGAGGTCGAACATGTCGAGGTGCGGCGGCCCGCCCAACAGATAGACGAGAATGCACGATCGGGCCCGGCCCGCCGATTTGGGCACACCGGTTTTTGCGCGGTCGGCGCCCCGCGCGGCGCCGATCCATTGGGGAAACACACACCCCGCGACTGCCAGTCCGCCGCCGACGCGTAAAAAATCGCGACGGAGACACAATCCGGTGGCCAAGGGAAAGAACATCGGATGTCCCGCGACGGAAAGAACCGAATGCCTGAGTTCTGGGCACGCGAATCGCATTATCCCCAAGCGGCCGCGCTACCGCAAGGCGATTCCTCGTTCCAGGTCAGAACGAGGTTTTCTTGAGGATGCCAGCCTGGATTTGCCGGATGTCCGGTGAGCCGCTGCGTGGGTGGGGTGGCCGGGGCTTCCCCTCGGTCCAGCCCCGGCGACCCAGCCCCTTGCGTTGCAAATCTACCCCAGATCCCGCACGGGGATTCCCTCGCATAGGCGCTGCCGCATCCGCTGGAAGCCGTCTTCGTATTCCAGCGTGTGGTCGATCCCGAGATGGTGCAGGATCGTGGCGGTCAGGTCGGCGGGGGTCACCGGTTGCGTGGCGACGTAGCCCCCAGTGGGGGTGGTCGAACCGTATACCTGGCCGCCGCGGACTCCCCCCCCGGCCAGAAGGGCCGTAAAGGCGTGCGGCCAGTGATCGCGGCCGCCGGGCTTGGTGTTCGCGCTCTGCGTGAACTGTCCCAGCTTCGGCGTGCGGCCGAATTCGCCGATGGCCACCACCAGCGTCGTTTCCAGGAGCGCGCGTTCGTGCAGATCGTTGATGAAGGCCGGAAAGACCCGGTCGAAGATCGGGCAGATCAGGTTTTTGAGTTTGGCGAAGTTTCCCTGATGAGTGTCCCAGCAGGTGTTCACCCCGTCGATTTTTGTTTCGTCCTCCCAATTGACTGTCACGAGCGGCAGGCCGGCTTCGACCAGGCGCCGGGCCATGAGGAGGCTCTGGCCAATGGCTGACGGGCCATACCGCTCGCGCGTCGCCGACGACTCCTGGTCGAGGTCGAGGACGCTGTAGACGCGGTTTTCGAGGAGCGAATAGGCCTGCGTGCTCTGCCGCACGAAATTCTCGACGATCGGTGCCGCCGGGGGGCGCGCGTGAGCTTCGATGGTCTGGAGCAGCTCGCGGCGATTGCGAAGCCGGTTCCAAGGGACGTCATCTTCGAGGGCCAGCCCCCCCAGACGAAAGCGTCCGGCGTCGGCTTCGAGCAGCATGGCGTTGTACTGCTCCCCCATCCGGCCGCCTGTCTGCCCGGCGATCCGCAACGATTGTCCCGGGAACTGCAGGTACCAGGGGAGCACGACCGACGCGGGAAGGCCGACCGGCGAGCGACCATGACGCATCGTCATCGCGCTCAGGGACGGCCAGTCTTCGGGTCGCGCCTGATCGGTGACGGGAGGGCCGAAATACTCGCGACCCGTGAAGATCTCGCTGCATGCCGGCCCGTGGACGTTCATTTTGTGCGTCATCGACCGCAGGAGACAGATTCTATCCATCGTCTGCGCCAGCCGCGGCAAATGCTCGCAGATTTCGATCCCCGGAACGTTCGTGGCGACGGGAGTGAATTCGCCCCGGATTTCGGCCGGTGCCTGCGGCTTCATGTCCCACAGGTCGATGTGGCTGGGGCCGCCGAAAAGGAACAGAAAGACGCACGAGTTCCCTTTGTGCCGCGCTGCCGGAGCCGCCGCCGCAGTGTGCGCCCGCAGCCGGAACAGTTCCGGGACGGTGAGCCCCAGGACGCTGACGCCGGCGACGTTCAGCCAGTCGCGACGATGGATCATTCACCGGCTCCTGCGTTGGGACTGACACGATTGTCTGGACGTATTCTTACGGTACCCTGCGTACTCATCGATCGCAAGGGCCCGTTGCGCGGCGAATGCAGCCGGGTCACTTCGTGACCCGGCGGTCTCGGCATTCCAATGCTTCTCAGCGTGCGAGCCGACAACGCCGGTCAAATGCCGCGCCCAGGCGCACAGGCTCCAGCGTTGCCCATTAGTGATCCGGCGGGGCATGTCTTGTACCGTCCGGTCACGGAGTGGCCGGACTACGGCGGCGAGCCGCGCAACTGGGATTCACCGGGACGGTCGATGTCGGTATTCTGCCGGCACATGTCTCTTCCGAA
>JBLMWR010000941.1:0-3902 GCA_050257335.1 Deltaproteobacteria bacterium
CGGCTGGACAATCGGTCGCGCCTCCATTCGGGCGCGATCGACGCTCGCGGCGTCGTGCTCCCAGTTCTCGGGGAGGGCGGCGCCGGTGAGGTCAACGTCGATCCAATGCGTGCCCGAGATCCGGGCCTCGGGAAGCCTGGCTTCGGCGAGCGAGCCGACGCGCCACTTCAGGTCGCACAGGTCCGATCGGGTCAGGTCGGCGTCCGCGGCGGCGACGTTCAGGAAGAGCGCTTCGCGGGCTTCGACGTGTTTGAAGTTTGCGCCCGTCAGATCGACGTTTTCGAGCCGGGCGCGGTTGAGTCTGGCTCCTTCGAGGTTCGCGCCTCGCAGGCGGAGCGGCTGGTCGGGGGAACGGCCGCGGATGGTCCAGTCTTCGAGGTCGGCTCCCGCCAGGTTGACGTGACGCGGCGCCGGTTCGGGAAGCCCGTGCGATATGGCGTGCAGCCAGTAGCGGAAGGCGAGCGTGGCGGCAGGGAGGGAGGCGGAGGCGAGAATTTCGTTCAGCGCTTGCGCCACCTGTCGAAACGCTGGGACAGGCACCGACTGATCGCGCGGGCTTGAGGTGGGGAGCTGCGCGCGACCCCCCCTGACCCCCCCTTGCGAAGGGGGGGAAGGGTCGGTGCGGGAATCAGGGTGAGGGCGAGGACCAATTGCCGTTGGAGTCCCGGCTTCAGCCGGTCGAGCCGTACCAGGAACCGCCAGAAGGCGGGACTCCAGCGATCGGCCCTCTCCCGGAGGGAGAGGATGAATACTGGTGGCGGCGCCGCTCATGAGCAGGGCGAGGAAGTCGAGTGTGTCCACCGATGCGCCGGCCCCGGCACGCGCGGACGCGGCGGCGTCGATCTCGTCCGATTTCAGGGCGATGAACCAGCACGAGCGTTCGGCGGGCGCGCTTCGTTTTTTCTGATCGACGACGCATCGCAGCGAAAGTCCCATTTCGGAAGCAAGGTCATTGAACCGTTTGCGAAAGTTACGCAGCTCGGCCAGTGCCGACTCGCGCGTTTTTTCCGGAAACAGTGCCTTCAGACAGTCCGCGAGGGAGATTTCGGGAGCGGTCGATAATTCCAGAAGCGCGTTCAGCCGCGCCTGATCGGGGAGCCAAAGATGTTCGACCAGAGCGGCCGCGGCGAGCCGCAGAGCGGCACCGAATAGATGTTGTCCCTGTTTCGCCCGCATCTGTGACCACTGGAGTCTCGTTTCTCACAACGCGCCGGTTGCGGAACTCGTGAGAGTTCCCGTCGAACCTGAAGATGAGGTCTGAATTCTCACGAATTCAGCTACCAGGGGAGGCATCTCGACCGGCTGCTTATGTCTTTGTCCATTCCACTGAATCGATCCAGATTGACAGATTTCGTTGTCTACGATGTGTCTACGATATCGAATGCCGTCTGCTTCGCAAGCGACTCCCATAGAACGAAATCGTGCAAATCGCAATGCGGGCATGATCGCAACAGCGGTTCTTTATGTATAAGGATCCGGAAATCGATGTATAGGACGCGCGGGGTCGAATCTCATTGCGAGATATGATCTTCCGTCGCCACCGCCTCGTTGAAATGCGTTTTCGTTGCCCGCGACTGCCGGTTCCCAGCCGCATTCGAAAACGACCGTAAAGTATTGTCCACGGGCTGGTAGCGGAGACGCGCCGTGGCGATTCCAGAGATGCGCATTTTGCCGGCTTATACACCCATAGGTATACATCACCGGGGGATGATGTTGATAGCCTCGATCCGGCGGGAGTAGCGGCGAAGGAGGTAGTCGACGAAGTCCCCGATGATGAGGTTCGGGCGGCCGGCGCCGCGGGTGACGACCCGGCAGAGGAGGAGGCTGGTGTCACCGTCCCATTCGAGATTCAGGGCGCCGTACCGGTCGGGCGAGGTGCTGTGGATCTTCGCCCAGCCGTGCGGCCTCCCATGGCGCTTCTGCTCGGTGACGCTCAAATGGAATGCCGCCAGCTTTGGATCGCTGACGATGGCTTCCCGCAGGCTCGGGCCTTTGGAGCAGACGACCTGAACGAGGACCTGCATGGCAGTTGCGACGGGGTACACCGCCGGCCGATGAAATGGAATCAGTACAGGCGACGGACGGGAACAGACAGGAAGATTATGGACAGGAACATCGCCCAGTTGCTATCGCATTTCGAAATTGCATTGTACTACGGTCCATTCAGTTCCTCGCGCGCCGCCGCGCTCTGGCACCCAGAAAGTGCGAAGAACCGCGGATGACGCGGATACGCGCGGATTTGCCGGTGGACCTCAATCGTGTTTATCCGCGGCCATCCGCGACATCCGCGGTCTGTCGCTTGAGAACCTCGTACGCCGTCGCGACGCAGCGGTCGATTTCTTCGGGCGTGTGCGCGGCGGAGATGTACCACAGTCCGCGGCCGATCAGGCGAATGCCCTGCTCCTGCATGCCGGCGACGAACGCGGCGTAGCGCGGTTTATCATAGGTCAGCGTTTCGCGGAAGTCGCGGACTTTCGAGAGGGGGGTGAAGCCGGTGTGGAACATCGGGCCGGGGCCCTGGATCAAAAGCGGCTTGCCGGCCCGCTGCGAGGCGTCGCGCAGGCCCTCCATCAGCCGCCGGCCCAGATCGAACAGCCGCGGGTGGACGGTTTCGCTCTCCAGCACGCGCAGCGTCGCCTGCGCCGCGGCGACGGTGGGGTTTCCGGAGTTCATTGTTCCGGCGTGGATCACCGTGCCGTCGGCGATCTTTTCCATGAAGCGGCGCTTGCCCGCCAGGACGCTGATCGGATAGCCGCTCGCCATCGCTTTGCCGAACACCGCCAGATCGGGGATCACGCCGTAATATTTTTGCGCACCCCCCAGCCCGAGCCGGAAGCCGGTGATGACTTCGTCGAAGATCAGGACGACGCCATGGCGGTCGCACAACGCGCGCAACCCGGCGAGAAATCCCGGCTCGGATTCGATGCAGCCGTTATTGCACATCACCGGCTCGGTGATGACGGCCGCGATCTCCTGGTGCCGGTCGCGCAGGGTCGCTTCGACGAGACTCAAGTCGTTCCAGGGAAGCACGACACACTGGTCTTCGATGCGGTCGGGGAGCCCCTGAGTCCAGCGCACGGGCGTGGGGTGCTCGCGCGGACCGAGGGCTTCGAGGGAGGGGCCTCCCACGCCGACGGCGACGCTGTCGAGCCAGCCGTGGTAATGCCCTTCGAACCGCAGGAACTTCGGCCGGCCGGTAACGGCCCGCGCCAGGCGCAGGGCGGCATGGTCGGATTCGGATCCGGAGAGGCTGAAGCGCATCAGTTCGGCGCACGGAATCAGCCGCTGCAGCGTCTCGGCCAGTTCCAGCTCGCGCAGGTGCTGGCCGGCGAAGAGCTGTCCCTCGGCGCTGGCCCGGGCGACTTCCGCCAGCACCTGCGGATGCGAATGTCCCAGGATGAGCGGGCCCTGGCTGAGAGTGAAATCGAGACATTCATTGCCATCGGCGTCGACGATGCGGCTGCCCCTTCCGTGACTGTAGAACAGCGGATGCGGCGGACCGAACTTGCGGAACTCGCTCGACACGCCTCCTGCCAGCACCCGGCAGGCACGGTCATACAATTCACGCGACTTGTCGTACCGACTCATGCGTAACTCGCTCCTGTAAGGGGTGCAGGGTGCGTCAAGCAAGCCCACGCGTCGGCGGGTCGTCACTCGCCCGGAAACCTCCCGCCCTTTTACCGCGGGCGGCGAGCACCGATGGCGGCTTGCGCTGACGTACCTTGGACTTTCGCGAGCCTGACCCACCCTGCTTGTATAATCCGGGCGAACGTGAACCTCCCGACGATCAGGTTGTCCATAATACAGAGACGCGGTGCGCCTTACGATGATTGACGGGGATTACCGGAGGCGAGTATCGTGCGAAGGCAGGGCGCAATGGATGATCGCCTTTGAAAGCCGTA
>JBLMWR010000942.1:0-2958 GCA_050257335.1 Deltaproteobacteria bacterium
CCCCAAAAAGCGGCCGAGCTGTCTGCCGACGAAGAGGCCGTCGCCCTGGAAGGCCTGTCCCGGGAAAGCGTCGTTCCCTCCGCGGGTGAGGAGCGGTTCATCGATCTGCCGACGGCATTGCAGTTGGCGGAAACGGAGAATCCGACGATCGCCCTGGGGCGGCAGGCGATCGTCGAAGCCGTGGGCCTGCAGACCGCCGCCCGCGGGCTGCTGCTTCCGACGCTCAACGCCGGTACCAACTATCACCTCCATCAGGGCCCGCTGCAGACCTCCTTCGGACTGATCCGCAGTCTCAACGAACAATCGCTGTACGTCGGCGGCGGTGCCCGCACCCTGGCTGCGGAAACGGTTGCGGTTCCGGCGGTCCGCATTTTCAGCCACCTGGGGGATGCGCTGTTTGCGCCGCTGGCGGCCGGGCAGGTGGTGAGTTCCCGCTCGTCCGATTCGGTCGCCATCCAGAACTCGATGCTGCTCACGGTCGTCGAGCGGTATCTGGCGCTGGCGATGAAAGAATCGTCGCTGGACGCGATCCATCAGGGCGAAGACAACATGCGCTTCGTCGTCCTGGCCACCGCGGCCTTCGCCAGGATTGGACAGGGGCGCGAAGGCGATTTCAACCGCGCCCGCACCGACGCTCTGCTCCTGCACGCGGAAGAACAGGCCCTGCAGGAAGAGGTCGCTGTGGCCTCGGCCGAATTGTCCCGTGTTCTGCATCTCGACCCCTCCATCCGCCTGCGGACCCAGCCCGGAGCGCTCGAAATCGTACAGCTCGTCGACCCGGCTTACCGTCTCGAGGACCTCGTCAGAATGGCTCAGGAAGCCCGCCCCGAGCTGGCCGCCCGCGCCGCCGATATCGCCGCCGCAGAGTACCGCGTCCGCCAGGAAAACACCCGCCCGCTGTTTCCGGTCTTGTCGGTGGCGTTCAGCGGCGGGGCCTTCGGCGGCGGCAGCAATCGCCAGGACCTGGGAGTGCCGGCATTCTGGCAGACCTTCGGGGGCCGCACCGATTTCGACGTGATGGCCATCTGGTCTCTGCAGAACCTGGGCGCCGGCAACATGGCCCTGCAGAGACGCAGCCGCGCCGAGCGCGAGCAGGCGACGGCCGCCCGGGGACTCGTCGCCAACCGCATCGCCCGCGAAGTCGGCGACGCATACGCCCGCGTCGAAGCCACTCGACGGCAGCTCATTTTCGCCCGCGAACGCCTGGCATCGGCGGTTCTGGGGGCCCGTGAGGAGCTGGAACGGACGCGCGGCGGAGAATCGCGGCCGATCGAAGCCATCAACAGCGTCAACCTGCTCGGCGAAGCCGGACGGGCCCTCGTGGACGCGGTCGGGGGCTACGATCTGGCGCAATTCCAGTTGTTCGTCGCCCTCGGCCAGACCCCTCACGCCGCCTTGCCCGATCCCGCCCGGGGAGCACCCCTCAATCTGCAGGGCGAATAGGCGAATATTGAGGCAGATCAACCGCAGTCTCCGGTGATTGCGTCCCCTTCTCGCGCCGGCCGCTTCAGGCCGATCTGCATTACAAATCCGTAAGTGTAGACCCTCAAAGCGGCATCGCGGTTGACGCGAACCGGGACCAGGGACTAAAGTTCTTTTGGCCCAGGATTCTATCTTTACAAGGCGCTGTGCACCAAGAGTGCTTACTGGGATATCCGGCGGGGAACGGCGCCTCCTCGCCAACCCTCTTCGGAGAAAGCGCAATGGCACGGACCTTCGGCAAGAAACATTTGTGGTTTCTGGCGTTGGGAGCCCTCCTCGCCGCAGGCTTTATCCTGCAGCAGGTCGGGCACGGCGTCGCCGAAGAAGCGCCGGCTTCGGGCAAAAGGAACGGCAACGGCTCCGCCGCGCCGTCTGCGCAACCGCGTGTTCGCGTTGCGGTCGTCAAACCTCACAAGGGAGGGATCCCGCGCAGCACCACCCAGCCGGGGACGATGGAGTCCTTCGATTTTGCCGATTTGTACGCCAAGGTCTCCGGTTATTTGAACGTGCAATCCGTGGATATCGGCGACATGGTCAAGGAAGGACAGGTAATTGCGGCGATCGACGCGCCCGAACTGCTCGAAGCTTTGCGCGAAGAAGAAGCCGCACTTGCCCAGGCCGAGGCCGAAGTCGTCCAGATGGAGGCTCGTGTCACCACCGCCAAGGCCGAACATGATGCCGCAGTCGCCAACATCACCTTCGTCGAGTCCAACCTCGACAAGGCCACCTCGTACCTCAAGTTCCGCGAGATTCAATTCAGGCGGATCTCGGAGCTGTTCGCCAAGAAGTCGATCGAGGAGCGTCTGGTGGATGAAAAAGAGGAGCAGCGCGATGCCGCCCAGGCCGCAGAAAACTCGGCTCGGGCGGCGATTGTCTCCGCCAGATCTCAGGCCACGGCTGCCGAGGCACGCATTGCGTCGGCCCAGGCCGATGTCCTCGACGCCAAGGCCAAGGTCCGGTTGGCCAAGTCGAAGGTGGCCAAGGCCCAAGTCTTCGTCGATTACATGAAAATCATCTCCCCTTACAATGGCGTCGTGACCCGCCGCAGCTTCCACAAAGGCGACTTCATCCGTGCCGCAGACCAGGGGGGTAACACGCCCCTTCTGACCGTTGCCCGCACCGACATCATGCGGGTCATCGTCCAGGTTCCCGAGCGGGACGTTCCGTACACTGAGGTCGGTGATCCGGCCATCGTCGAAATGGACGCCCTGGCCGGCGAAAAGTTCTCCGGGAAGGTCGCGCGGATCGCGAATTCCGAAGACCGCCTGACCCGGACCATGCGCACCGAAATCGACTTGCCCAATCCGAAGAATCGTCTCCGCGACGGCATGTTCGGCCGCGTCACCATCGTGACCGAAAGCGGGAGCAAAGGGCTGACGGTCCCCTCCTCCGCCGTGTTCACCGATTCCAAGGCGAAGAAACACGCCGTGTTCGTCGTGAAGAACGGAAGGGTTTATCGGACGCCCGTCGAAATCG
>JBLMWR010000943.1:0-4104 GCA_050257335.1 Deltaproteobacteria bacterium
CCGATGGCGCCTGCAGCTTCGGTTGCGACGAAACGAAGAAGCCCGCGATCGTCGAATCGCCGCAGTGGCACGTCAGCGCGGGAACGTGCGAATTCGTCCCGGCGGCCTGCTTCCTCTGGCAGCAGCCTGACGTCTTCGCCACGGCAGGACGCTTGCAGCACCCGCACGAAGACTTTTTGGCGTTTCGGCCGCAGCAGCAGCCTGCCGGCCCCGCAAGCTTCACGAGCCTGCCGCAGCACCCGCGCTCGCCCGCCTGATCCGCGGTTTTTTCCGGCGACTGCGGCCATCCGACGTTGCCGGCGGCGAAGCTCGCCAGCGCCGCCAGCGCGACGCATCGACGTGCCAGGTCTGCTCGGTGCTTTCTGTAGAAGCGTCGTATCATCCTCATTAAGGTACAAAGACCGCAACGGCAATTGCAAGTTGCCGGCGCCGGCAGGGCATCGGCGGGGGACGATGACAACAATTTACCCGCCCCCGCTGCCCCCCGTTGCGAAAGGGAAAGACTGCGAATGGCGCCTGAGGCGCGTCACCAGGTCTTCCACGTGTTGCTTGACCTGTGGCAGGGCTTCGCCCGGCCCGGCGCAATCGAGGTCGTGGACGTGCCAGTATTCGACGCGTTCGGCCCAGGAGGGAAAGCGCGACTGCATGAGGCGCCGATGCTCGGCTTCCTTGAGGGCCACGATGAGGCGCGCCGCCTCGAAATCGCAAAGCGCTGCATCCCGCGGATCGCGGAGCGGTTCGGGGAGCGGAATTCCGAGAACGTCCAGCTCGCGGCGGGTGTGAATTGAAATCGGCCCGTAATTCTCCGGATCGAGGGCCAGTCCTCGCGAGTCGGCACGCCACGGCAGATGCTCCCGCGGGGCGAGCCAGTTGAAATAAATCTCGGCGAACCGGCTGCGGTAGAAATTGCCCGTACACAGAAACAGAACCGTGCTGATGGTCTTCTCCTGATTCACCGCGATGCCCCTCCCTGCTGCTTCGATAGTTATCCTTCCGCTTTGCCAGCCGCAAGGATATCGCGCCGTGAGCGAGGCGTTCAATAGCGCAAAGCTGCCGGAATCCGAACTCCGGCGCATCCGCATCTCCCAGCGCCATCCGCGGTTCGATTTCATTTCGTTATCGGCCTGGAATCGCGCTGCTTCGCCAGCCGGGCGACGCGGGCCTCGCGGGGAGCGTCGATAATGAGCATCACGCGGCGGCTGACATGGACCGTTGCCGGGCCCGAGATCGAAATGCCTTCGCCGCGCCTGCGCTTGATCTTCCGTCGCGCCATGCCAGCCTCCTTCGGAAACGTCATTTGTAAAAAACATCGGGCGGCAGGAGCACCCGGCCGGCCCCGTCGACTTCTCCCCAGTAACGCAGGCTCGTCGCATTCTTCAGCCGGAACACGCGATTGACCTGCCGCGTCTCGCTGCAGCCGGCGACGCGGCAATAGCGGTATTGCCGCGTCCTGCTGGCGTGCCCGACCAGCATGCGAACGCCGTGCACCGGGCAGAGCGGCGGCGGGGGAGTCTTCCGCGTTTTCCGCCGTTCTCTCTTCTTCTTCATGGGCATGCCTCGAACTCGCGTCTTCAGTCGTCCTCCGGCCCGTGGATCGCCTCGCGCCGCGCCAGTGCCGTTTCCAGAACCGCCTGCTCGATTTCTTCCCGGTATTTTTCGAGACACCACGCGCCGATTTTCGATTCGAGCGATCTGCCGGGGTCGGCGGCGGGAAGGGCCGAGACGGCGTACTTGCCGCACCACAGCGCAATCTCGATGCATCGCACGCGGTTGATCTCGACGGCGGGAGCTTCCCCCGGGTGTCCGCCGTCGAGCCAGCCGCGGCGGCCAGGCGCTCCCGGCAGGAAATCGCAGGCGACCGACAGGGTGTAATCGACGAAACGGTCGGCGTCGGTAATCGTGATGGTGGCATTCATGACCGGCCTTTCCCGGCAGGGCGCTGGCGGCCGCGGCAGGCAGTTGCCGCCGCCAAGATAATATATTATCTAATATATTACTTAATTATCAATAGAAAAACAATGGGATTCTCAAGAATTGCATTTTCAGGCTTGTCAATTGACTTCTTTTCCGGAGTTTTTCACAATTTGTGCTTGAGGGCCTCAACCTGCCGGACGCCCTGCGTCACCCGGGCCCGTCCGGAATTCCGCTCGACCTGACGACTTCTGGAGACCAGCGTGGGTAAATCTTCCTCGGGCCGGATGCCTCGAGTACGGTCCGTCACGGCGGACGACCTGCAGTCGGCGATCGAACGCCTTGCCGTCGCCCAGGGCGAGCTGGGGGCCGTCGCCGAACGGATGCGATACCTCAAGCTCCGGCACATCTCTCTGACGGGCTGGGGCAAGTTCGAACGGGCGATGGACCTGCTCCAGGAATTCGCGGCTCATGCCGAGTTCTCGGTGAAGACCGCCAGAACGAGGGATTGATCACGCCCTCACGAAATCAAACGTCATGTCGGGTTCGTTTCGGGCGCGGCTGACCAGCAGAAACAGCATCCGCATGGCCAGTTCCAGCGCGTCGGGGCCGTCGTCGTGGTCACTCAGGGGAAAGTCGCGGAGCTGTTGCACCAGCAGCCGGCATCCGGGCGTATCGCGCAGCCGCAGTTTCTCGCGCAACAGATACGAGCCCAGCCTCCCGATTCGCAGCTCTTTGTCCCCGCGCTGCTCGACGAGGTGCAGCGGAAGGGGCGGCACGCGCCTTTCCCGGCACTGGCGGTCGAACTCGGGGGCGAGCAGGTATTGAAACGCGTTGGCCTCGACGGCCGCCAGATGCGGACCGTAGCGCAAGGCCAGGTCAATGGCGTCGCCGACGGTCCGTTCGGCGGGGCGGCGCTCGATCGAGGCGTCGATCCAGGCCAGGCCTCCCGACAGGCCGGCAAAGACGATCGCCGAGTAGTCGCCGCGCGCCCCTCCCTTCGACGGATCGACCGCCAGGGCCGAAACGTCGAACGCGCCGGGAAACGTCTCCGCCCAGAGATGCCGCCCGAAATAGGAGTCGGGCCAGGTGCTGCGCTTGCCGCGCCCGGGCCGCTGCTGGTACATCGCCTGCCACCATGCGGCGTCCTTTTGCAGCCGGGTCTTTTCCAGCCGCTCGATCGGCCAGCGCGCCGGCCACAGCGCCTCGCCCGGCGCCCGGCCGAGGGGATCGTTCTCTTCGGCGATCGCCGGCAGCCGCAGGCGCCGCACCGGAGCGCCTTCGCCCGCCTCGGCGGCCTGAATCAGCCGCCCCGACAGATCGTCGTAATGCCAGCGCGTGGCGATGATGATCGCGCACCCTCCGGGCTCGATGCGCGTGCTGGCGGTCGACTGCCACCAGTCCCAGTGATTGTCGCGAATGATCCTGCTCTGCGCCTGCTCGGCGTTCTTGATCGGGTCATCCACGACGAACAGATGCGCGCCGCGGCCGGTCAGCGGGCCGCCGACGCCGGCGGTGACCATCCCTCCCTCCCGGCCGCGCAATCCCCATTCCGATGCCGCCCGCTCATCCCGGCTGACTTCGACGCCGAACCAGGCGCGACCGTGCTCGAGCAGCAGGGCCCGGGCTTTGCGCCCCCACGAACGGGCGAAACCGGCGCCGTATCCGGCGAGCATCACGCGCCGATCGGGGAACACTCCCAGAAACCACGCCGGGAGATACCGGCTGACGAGCTCCGACTTGCCATGCCGCGGCGGCGCTTCAATCACCAGAATCGGTTCCGTCCGCCCCAGAATCGTCTCGATGATGGCCCGGTCGATCGCCGCCAGGTGCGGCGCCATTTTCCACCGCCCCCGGCTGGCGCTGGCCGCAAAGCGGGCGGGCGTCAGAATCGAGCTGACGCGCTCGGCAATCTTCGATGTCGGCATTGTGATTGAGGACCTCCGAAATCATCCGCCGCAGCAGCGCCGGAGAGAATTTATCGTCATCCTTTTGAGGATCGTGCCAGGCTTCGGCGCCGTCGCTGAAGCCGCGCGACCGGCCCCATTCGGTCAAAGCCAGCCGCACGGCCCACGACTCGCCTTCGAGAACCTTTCTCCACAGGGCCGCTTCGGCGGCGTCGAGCAGCTTCCCGCGGAAAAAGCGGATCGTCCCCCGCACGTGCGGCGATGCTCGCGCGCGGGCGTAGATCGT
>JBLMWR010000944.1:0-2702 GCA_050257335.1 Deltaproteobacteria bacterium
CGCTCCCGAATAGCTGCACGCGGATTTTCGCCTTGGCGACGTCCCGGTCGGCGACCTTGTACATTCCTTTCAGGATCCCCTCGTCGGCCCCGGCGGGCATGGCCGGCATCGCGTAGTCTTCGTTGTACAGCGTCAGATAATAGAAGACCGCTTCGTTCTCGACGTACATACGCCGCAGACCGTCCTGCACAATGACTGCGATTTCGTAGGCGTAGGCCGGGTCGTAAGCCACCACGTTGGGAACGGTCGTCGCCAGCACATGGCTGTGCCCGTCTTCGTGCTGCAGGCCTTCGCCGTTGAGCGTCGTGCGGCCGGCAGTCCCTCCCAGCAGGAACCCCTTGCATCGCGAATCGCCCGCGCACCAGATGAAGTCGCCGATCCGCTGAAAACCGAACATCGAATAATAGATATAAAAGGGAATCATGTTGACGCCGAGGTTGGCGTACGCCGTCCCCGCGGCGATGAATGACGACATGGCCCCCGCCTCGTTGATCCCTTCTTCGAGGATCTGCCCGTTTTTGGCCTCGCGATAATAGGCCATCGTCCCGGCATCGACCGGCTTGTAGAGCTGGCCGGTGCTCGCGTAGATGCCGTACTGGCTGAAGAAAGCCTCCATCCCGAAAGTGCGCGCCTCGTCGGGAATGATCGGCACGACGTATTTGCCGATCTGTTTGTTTCGCAGCAGGCCGTTCAGAATCCGGCCGAAGCCGCCGGTCGTCGAAAACTCGCGCGTCCCGCTCCCGGCGAGCAGATCCTGAAACTGCTCCAGCGGGGGGATCTCGAGAGGCTTGAAATCGATTCGCCGCTGCGGGAGGAAACCTCCCAGGGCCTTGCGGCGGTCGAACAGGTACTGCATTTCCGGGGTATCGTCGGCAGGCCGGTAGAAGGGAGTTTCGGCGACCTCGTCGTCCGAGATGGGAATGCCGAAGCGCGAGCGGAATTCACGCAGCTCCTCGGCATTGCGTTTCTTCTCCTGGTGCGTCGAATTCCGCCCCTCGCCGCTCTCGCCGAGACCATAGCCTTTGATCGTCTTCGCCAGAATTACCGACGGCGCGCCTTTGTGGTTCACCGCCTCGGCGTATGCCGCGTACACCTTTTCGGGGTCATGCCCGCCCCGCTTGAGTTTTTTCAATTGCTCGTCGGAAAGGTGCTCGACCAGTTCGAGCAGCTCGGGATCCTTGCCGAAGAAGTCTTCACGGATGTACGCCCCCCCTTCGACGACATACTTCTGATACTGCCCGTCGACGACTTCCCCCATGCGGCGCACGAGCTTGCCGTTGGCGTCGGCGGCCAGCAGTGGATCCCAGTCGCTCCCCCAGATGACCTTGACGACGTTCCAACCCGAACCGCGGAAGCCGGCTTCGAGCTCCTGAATGATCTTGCCATTCCCGCGGACCGGCCCGTCGAGCCGCTGGAGGTTGCAGTTAATGACGAAGATCAGGTTATCGAGCTTTTCCCGGACGGCCAGGTTGATTGCCCCGAGCGTTTCCGGTTCGTCGACCTCGCCATCGCCGACGAAACACCACACTTTCTGCTTCGAGGTGTCGAGAATTCCGCGGTGTTCGAGATACCGCAGAAAGCGGGCGTGATAGATCGACATGATCGGCCCCAGCCCCATCGACACCGTGGGAAACTGCCAGAACCCGGGCATGAGCCAGGGGTGGGGGTACGACGAAAGGCCGCCGCCGGGGGACAACTCGCGGCGGAAATTCCGCAACTGGGCCTCAGTGAGCCGCCCCTCGAGGAACGCGCGAGCATACATCCCCGGAGAGGCGTGCCCCTGAAAGTAGACGAGGTCCCCCGGATGATCCGCGGACGGGGCATGGAAGAAATGGTTGAAGCCGACCTCGTACAGCGTCGCTGACGATGCATACGTCGAAATGTGTCCGCCGATCGTCGTCGTTTCCCTGTTCGCTCGGACGACCATAGCCATGGCGTTCCAGCGGATGATGCTCTTGATCCGCCGTTCGATTTCGCGGTTCCCGGGGTAGCGCGGCTGTTGATCGACCGGGATGGTATTGATGTAGGGGGTGTTGGCAGTGAAGGGGAGCATGACTCCGCGCCGGTAGGCTTCCTCCTGCAACCAGACCAGTAATTGCCGGACTCGTTGTGGCCCCTCACGATGCAGGACATCGACAAGGGAATCGACCCACTCGGCCGCCTCCGCGATGTCGCCGGTGAACCTGGGAATTTCGACAGTCTTCTGTACCATGATTCCTTTTCCCAATTTCGAATGCGAAATGTGATTATACGCGCGCCGGGGAAGGCCGGGGAAGGAAGCCGGCGAGGAATCGGCGGAGCGCGAAACTCACGGCTCCCATTTTATCTGTTTTCACAAACGACCCCAGACGGCAACTTCGAAGGCGCCGACCCGTGACGGTGCCGAGACAGCCGTCCTCACCCCGCCGGTAGTCATTCGGTTCTCAACAATTTCGGCATTCTATGCGATTTCTATCTCGCGCGGCATGGGATGCGACGTCCATGGCAAATCTGCGGCGGCGGACCAGCGTCCCTGGCGACGCAAGCTTCGCCCGCGTTTCGCATGCGTCTGCCCTTGCCGGCCGGGCACGCGCGTCCTAAACTATGGACTCCAAAGTCGTTGGCGTAAGGCGGAATGATTCCTGCAGGGTGGGTCAAGCCCGGACTCATCCAAAGTGCGTCAGCATGAATAGATCGGGATTCGCCGTGCGGTTTTATGGTCC
>JBLMWR010000945.1:0-2881 GCA_050257335.1 Deltaproteobacteria bacterium
GCGAGACCGACAACCGCTTCTTCTGGCTCGAATTCTCGGACCTCAAGAAACTCAAGGAGGTCGACTGGACGCGGGAGAAACAGGGGGGGGTCAAGCCGATCCCCGTCTCGGCGAGCATCTCTCCCGGAAACACCGTGCACGTCAAGTCGCCCGCGGGGCATCACCGGTTGTGGCTGGCCAGAGGTCCCGGCCTGGTCGATTTCCAGAAGAAGCTGAAAGTCGAAATCAACGGCCGCAGCCGCTTCAGCGAGTTCGTGAAGCCCGACATGGCGGCGATGCTCGAACACGCGCGCCTCACCGGCGACCGCCAGCAGATTTACTGGGCGATGCTGGAGTTTTAGCCGCCAATTGTAGCCGGGTCGCTCCGTGACCCGGCGGTATCGGCTTCCCCGTGCTCCCCAGGCACCAAATTGCGACCCACCCCGGGCCAAGCGCCGCACCGCCGGTAACGGATCAATCTCGCGATCACCCCCGCCGGTTGTCCCGGCGGGGAAAGGCGGGGGCTTGGAGGCAACCGTGGGCAATCGTTATAATTCAAGTCCGTAATGCCGGGAGAGGACGTGCGTCCCCCTTCTCTCGTGCAGGTGCCGGACATCGACCTTGACGGGCTGGCCGGGTTCACCCGAACTGCCCCCCCCCTTTGCCGAAGGGAGCCACGATGATGAAGACCCGAGTCTGGACGGCGATCGCCGGCATGGTGGTCGTGGTGTTCGTTTCACTCGCTGTCGGCGCCGCCGACACAAAGTCCACTTCGAAATCGGCGAAGGCCGATGCGACAGCGAAAGCCAGAGGCGCGTCCCGGACGAAGGAGGCCGCTAAAACGGAGGTCGACGCGGGCGCCAACGAGGTCAGTGAGGAGAAAGAAAAAAAATCGGGCGCGCTGGAAACGGCCACCTTCGGGAGCGGCTGTTTCTGGTGCAGCGAAGCGGTCTTTCAGCGGATCAAGGGGGTGGAATCGGTCGTTCCCGGTTACAGCGGCGGGCACGTCAAGAATCCGACGTACCTGCAGGTGTGCACGAAGACCACCGGGCACGCCGAGGTGGTGCAGATCACCTACGACCCCGGCGTGGTTTCGTACGAGGAACTGCTGGAGATCTTCTGGAAGTCGCACGACCCGACGACGCTCAACAGGCAGGGGCACGACAAGGGGCCGCAGTACCGGTCGGTGATTTTCTATCACAACGACGAGCAGAAGGAACTGGCTGAGCACTACAAGAAAGAGCTCGACAAGGCGAAGATTTTTTCCCGCAAGATCGTGACTGAGATCTCGCCGTTCAAGGAGTTCTACCAGGCCGAGGACTATCACCTGAATTATTTCAACAACAACCCGAACGAAGAATACTGCCAGACGGTGATCGGCCCGAAGGTGAACAAGATCAAGCGAGTCTTTAAAGAGAAGCTGAAAAAGTAGATCAGGCTTTAAGCCCGACGTACTGTAGGTTGGGCCTTATAACCCGATGGCCCTGTGGATTCGGGCGTCTCCTCCGGGAAGCAGGCCAACGCGCTGGCCCCGACGCTTGCGTGCCGACGCCGTTGGCCGGCCTGCCGCCGTGGTTGCTGCATGCCGCAGCGCTGTCAGGCTGAAAGCCTGACCTGACCTACTTGGCGTCCGCCAGCGCATTCCGAATCTTCGCCGACAGTTCCCCGGCCTGCTTTTCGGCCTCGGGAACCGGCAGCCCCGCCGCCACGCCGGGGCGCTTGTGCCCGGCGGCTGCGACGTAGGCGTCGCGCAGGAGGTTGACGCGCTGCTGCACGAGCGGCAGCAGAGTTTCCGGCACCCCCAGCGCCGTCAGCATCTCTTTCGGGTTCGCGGCGGCGGCCGCTTTCTCGTCGCCGAACCATTGGATGAGCTGGCGGGCGACGAACCAGTGTCCTGCATCATTGGGGTGCACCCCATCCGGCTGGAACGTGAACTGCGGATCGGCCGCGCGGCGTTTCTGCACCTCCCGCGTCATGGGCCCGTGCAGATCGACGACTTGCCAGCCCTCCTTGCGCTGTTCGAGCAGCCAATCGCTATAGCGGCCGAGGACCTCGTTGTACGAGAACGCCTTCGGAGCCCGCTTGTCGTCGTAGAAGGGGGGAGTCATGACGACGAATTTCGCCCCGGCCTTCTCGACTTTCGATTTGACCTGCGTCATGCCGCGCTGGTATCGCTCGAAACGCCCCTTGTCGAAAGGTTCGTAGATGCCGCAGTTGATGCCATAGCACGCGATAACGAGGTCGGGCTTCGTGACGGCCAGGACGCGGTCGAGTCGTTCGGCCAGATCGGGGCGGGGAAATTTGCCCCCCGCGTGCCCCTCTTCGCTCAGCCCGGAAACGGTCTCGCTGGGGAGCCCGGCATCGATGACGTGCGGAGTCTGTTCCAGACGCCGCGAGACCAGCCAGGCGTCGAAGTACGCCACATAGGGGCCGGCGGCGGTGATGCTGTCTCCCAGGAAGACAATCCGCCGGGCATTCATCAAAATCGCTTCAGGACTCTTCGGGGGCGTGTGCTGCAACACGAACGCGACGATGGGAGACGGGTTTTGCAGGCTGTGCGGGTGGTGGCCGACGCCGGGCTTGGCGATCACCGTGATCGGACCTCCCATCGCGCGATACCGTTCGGCGACGATCTGGGTGTTTTCTTCGAACGGAACGACGTCATCCGCCGTTCCGCACACGTGCAGCAGCGGAACCTTCGCCTTTGCCAGCGGCGCCAGATTGTCCACCGGATTGAGCTTGTACTCCAACGCCTGCTCTTCGGTCAGGCCGTAGGCGGCCAGGCACCGCTTCCAGTCGTCGCGCGAGCCTTTTCCCTTCCCCTTTCCCCCGGGCCAGCTCTTGAAATCGCAGACGGGGGCGTCGTTGTAGAGGCCGGCGACCTGCGTGGGGTTCCGGGCGG
>JBLMWR010000946.1:0-2952 GCA_050257335.1 Deltaproteobacteria bacterium
GTGACGTCGAAAGCCGGCGTGCGTTCGAAGACGGCCCCCATCGTCCGGAATTGCATCGTGGCTCCGGAGAACTCGCTGCGGCGCGTGTGGACGAGCGGGATCGTCAATTTTTCGCCGGCCGCGACAACCAGCACCTCCTTCGAAGCCGGCGCCACCGTGATGGGCGCGAAATCGAGGCCACTGACCGAGACCGGCACGTCGGCCATCAGCCGCGGGCTGGGGATCTCGTTCCAGGCATCCGGGATCGGCCAGGCCATCGATGCCAGGCGGCATGGGCGGCTCACGGCCACGCCGTCGATGATGGCATGGCCGGTGAATGTTGCACTGGCAAGCCCGCGCGGGGCACTCTCCTGCGCCGTCACCAGCATCAGGCCGCGCGACTGGCCGGCGGGGATCTTCAATCCGTGCGCCGTGACTCCTTCCGGAAGACCTTCCATCACCAGATCGATCGCGCCCTCGAAACCGTCCCGGCGCACGGCGACGACTTCCAGGGCCATCGTCGCTCCGCCGCGCAGCGACAGCGGCTTCGAAACGGCGTTGCGATCGCCGTTCCGCAGTTCCATGTGCAGCGCCCAGGCGACCAGAGCGAAATCGGGGGCCGCCTTGCGGATGAACAGGCGATAAATGTTGCGGGGATCGTTGCGCGTGCCGCCAAACAGATCGGACAGTTGCAGACGATGCAGGCCATCCTGCTTGATCTCCAGTTTTCCCAGGATGTCCGAGCTGCCGGCGCTGTACGGCGGACCGTCGTAGGCATAGCCGTTGCTCGAGACCTTGACGGGGCTGGGAATGTCGCTGAATTCGGCCACGTCGGTCAAGGTCTCCGCGTCGCCGGAACGACTGACATGCTGCACGAGGATGGCCGGGTCGGTCGGCAGGCCGAATCGTTCTGATGCGACCTCCACCCACCAGACTTCACCCTTTTTGGCCTCGAACTCGAAAACGTCCACGTCGGCCGCGGGAAAGAAGCTCCCCGCAATGTCACAGGGGAGCGCGATCTTCTGCGCTCGCGAGCGATCGTTATTCGGTTCGTTTTCCGAGACCTCGGCCTGCGGCCGCAGTCCCGGCGGCGGCCACGAGAAGGCGTTGACGGGCTTCGTCGATGGCAGCCGGGCGATCGGCGCTCCGGCCGGCAATTCCCACAAGGCGAGGCGGTAGTAGTATGCCGGTCCACCTTTGAAGGTCAGTTCATGGACCTTGATCACGTAGCGGCCGTCTTCCGGAACCTTGAAGTCAAGTGCTCCCCCGCGTCGTTCGACCAGCAGGTCACGGCCCGCGGCGTCGGCGATGATCAGCACCGCATCCAGCTTGGAATCGATCCCCCGCGTCGCGCAATCCACGATGATGCGCTGTCCCTTGCGGCCCTCGAAGGCAAAGTGATCGACGGCCCGCTGGGTCATCGCCGCGTTGCAGAGGGAATTGACCGGCAGTTCCATCGCGGTCGCCAGCGACGTGTTGGCCTTCGTCCGGGTGACTTCCGGCAGCGAGCCGACGCAGAACGCGCGCGAAGAGGAAATGCCCAGCCGCGTCATGACGCGGGCCTCGTAGAGGCCCGTCGGGCAATCCGGTGCAATGGTCACGACGTACTTGTCGGGCTCGGGTTTTCCGGCAGCATCGAGCTTCCGGGTGGCGGTGATCCGCGGGTCCGAGAAAGCCAGTTGATCGGCGTCGTCGAGATTCTCTCCGCTGATCGTGATCTCGACCTGAGTCCCCACCGTTCCGCCCATCGGCATCGTCGTCAGCAACCGCGGAGCCGGCAAGCCGACCGACTGAGCGAACGCCGCCGCCGGCAGACTCCACGAGGCCACGCAGAACGACGCCACCAGGAACGTCGCACGAACCCTTTTCGTCTGCCGATCCAGGGACCGGCAGGATTGATTCCCCCCGCCCCTGACATTGCGGCAACACGCGCATCGAATGGCGTCAGTCATCATCGGCCTAGTGATTGTAGAGGAATTCTTTGGTATTGATCAGCGCCCAGACGAGATCCTGAAACCTCTCCCGCGCGGCCTGCTGAGGATCGACCGGCTTGCCGTCAACAGAGACGCCCGTTTCGGCGAGGTAGGCAACGGCTGTCTGCAGTTCCTGCGGGCGCGGAGCGCGAGAGAATGCCGCCAGGTACAGTTCGCGGATCCTGTCTTCGATGGGCCGGCTGTCTTTTGCCAGGCGTTCGGCGCGGCCGTTGGGGCTGGCGAGCTTGGCCTTGATGTCGGGTGCGTTGATCAGGTGCAGGCTCTGCGCAAGACTTGAGGATTGAACGCGTTCGCACTCGCAGACGCTCTCCCCTTCCGGTCGTCCGAAAACCCGGAGAAACGGCGACGATCGGTTGTAGCTGTTGTCCGGCAGTGCGACCGCCCGCGTCCCCGGAGGCAGATTGGTGAAGTCCGTCTGCGTTCCCGCGAGCTGGTCGATGGCGTCCAGCAGCACCTCGGCCTGCAGCCGCCGGGGGTAGTATCGCGAGTAATTCTGCCGATCGGCGAGATTGTGTTCGTTGGGCGCTTCACTTAACTGGTAGGCGCGCGACCGGGTGATGACCCGCACCAGGTCCTGCAGGTCGAAGCCGCTGGAGATGAAGTGCTTCTCCAGCGCGGCAAGCAGCGCGGGGTTCGTGGGAGGGTTCGTCTCACGGATATCGTCCTCCGGCTCAATCAGCCCGCGCTGGAAAAAATGCTTCCAGTAGCGATTCACGAGCACCTTGGCGAAGAACGGGTTGTTTTTCGAACTCATCCAGTCGGCAAGTCGCAGGCGCGGGTCTTCATCCGCCGTGATCTCGGGAACGGCGTCGCCCAGCGCGGCGGGCTTGAGCGGCACTCCCGTCTTCATGTTGTTCGCCACAGCGATTCCGCGATTGTGGAAGATCAGATCCTCGCCGCGCGTGGACGAGGGCTTTCTGCCGACCTGGCTGAAAAACGCCGCCAAAGAGTAATAGTCGTCCTGGCTCCAGCGTTCGAA